>CAZEVN010000016.1:0-53711 GCA_964515145.1 uncultured Enemella sp. | reverse complement strand
AGGGGGGTGGGTCTGTCTGGTTTGCCCCCGGTGGAGTGGCCCACGGATCGACCCCAGTGGAGTCCTGTAATTCGCCTGTTGCTGGCCCGTCCTTGTCCTGTCCTGTCCTGTCCCTTTTGGTTTCGGTTTCGCTTAGCGATTCGCTTAGCGATTCGGTTACCGAATGGGTTTTCTTGAGGTCCGAGACCTGCTCGCGTGCCGGTCCCTTCGGTCGGCCACCCTTGCGGCCGTTCTTCTGGTTGGCGGCCTGCTGGTTGACGACCGCTTCCCGGGTCCGCTGATAGATCGCGTGATGCCGGATCGTGTAGGCGTCGCCGTCGTCGGTCCACCACCCGACCGCCACCAACTCGGTGACGGCGGTCGGGTGCGAGGCGAACCGTCGCAGGTGGGCCTTCGGGATCCGGCAGTCCAGCAACTTCCTGTTCGACCACACCAGGCCCTCGACGTGCAGCCGGAAGGCAGCATCGCCCAAGGTCTCGCAGTCGTCGGTGAAGTCGTCGGACAGCTTGGTCCAGCTCATCTCAGGCGGCCTTTCCCTTCCAGACCCGGCAGACTCCCCCTGATCTGCTCGGGCGACGGGACTCGTGATAACCGACCGACTCGATCAGTCCGGCCGTGGACGCCGCACGGAACACGGCACCCCATCGGTTCGGGTGATCGGGGTCGGGAACGCCGAGCTCGGTCACGTCGAAGGCGTCGAAGGGCTCACCGGTCGACGCGAGATAGGCGATCCCGGCCTCGGCCGTCGAGCGCCACCAATCGTCGGAATTGTCGTACGCGTCGCGTAGGGTGGGCTTAGCCTTCCTTGCGAGACCTGCTGCCAAGTGGTTCTCGCTCCGACCCTCATCCAGCTGCAACTGGGTGGGGGTCTTGCCCTTGGTTGGCCTACTCATTCGGTGCTCCCTCAAGGAGTTCGCCGATGGTCTCGGCTCCGATTTCGTCCATCAACTCGGTGACCCTGTTGACCTTCGTCGCCAGGTCCAAGGCCTCGGTCCTGATCTCGCGGGCCCTCTCGGCAACGCGCTGGTTCAGGTCGCGGATCCATGCCGTTGCGCCCTGCTGGCCGAACTGGTCGATCAGGAACTGATAGAGCCAGTACGGATCCCGGTCGTCCTCGCAGGACAGGCGGATCGCCAGGGCGAGATTGCTGTCGGTCGCCTGAATGCGCCCGGTGACGGCGCGCTTGATGAACTCGTTGACCGTCGGGATCTCCTCGGGGTAATAGCTCGCGAGGATCGCCTTCATCTCGGCTTCATCCCGCGCCGCAGCGTCGACGACGATGGGCTCCTCGTGAAGCAGGCGGTCGGTGGCCTCGTCGCGTACGCGCTGCAACTCGTCGGCGGCCTTGAGCAGGCCCGCGGCCATCTCCCGCAGGCGTGCCGGGGTGAGTCCCTTGTCCTTCTGGTTCGCATAGACGTTCGCCTCGGGCGCACCGGGGACGACGCGGCCGTCGGTCGTGAACACCTCGATCTGGGTGATCTCGACGTCGAGCTCGGGATCCACCTCGGTATGGCACGAGTGAACGCGAACGGTGCTGCCGTCGCGCTCGGCCCAGTCGTCGCCGAGGGCGTGCGTCAGTGTGCACCAGGACGGGCAGGTGATTGTGGTCATGGTGTTGCCTTTTCGTTGGGTTGGGTGTGGTGGTCAGGCGGTCGCGGTGCCCGCGGCGTACTGCTCTTCGAGCCAGGCGACCAGGTCGCTGTGGCGATAGCGGACCATGCGCGGGCCCAGGGCGAAGGAACGCGGTCCGGTCTTGGCGTGACGCCACCATCGGAGCGTGCCCACGGGGACATTGAGCACTTCGGCGGCCTGAGCGGTCGTGAGCAGTCGCTCGGCGTCGGGGGCGAAGCTTGTCACTACCTGTCTCCTTTCTGGAAACTAACGTTTCCGATCTAGATACAGCTTGGCGAGCGCTGGCGGAGTTGTCAAGTAAGCGACTATGGTTTCCGATATGGATACAGAGAAAGTCGTTGCGCGGGGCCCCGCCGCGGGTCGCGTAGCCGCGAACGTCCGCTCTCTGCGTGAGGAGAGACGGCTCACCCTTGATGACGTTGCCGACCGGCTGCGCCAGCTCGGTCACCCGATCAGCAAGAGCGGGCTATCGAAGGTCGAGACCCGGATGCGACGCGTCGATGTCGATGACCTCATCGCTTTGGCGGTTGCTCTGGAGACGAACCCGAACCGTCTTCTCCTTGGCCCGGAGGCTGAGAAGGAGGACGAGATCGAGCTCACGCCAGAGTTCAGTGTCACGTCTGTGAGCGCGTGGTATTGGGCCAGTGGCGAGGCGTCCGTTGGGGCTGGCGCTTGGCCTTGGGCCAGATTCGCCCAAGGTGGGGGGAGGCCGAAGGAGCTCTATCGATTCCTCGAAGAGGTGAACCCGCACAGTCCCCCGTTGCAGATGACGGCCGAGGGGTGGGAGCGCATTGAGCCTTGGCAGCGGCGTATGACGGAGCTTTGGTTTGAGATGCATGGCGAAGGTCTCAGCCTTGACGAGATCCATGCTGTATTCCGCAGAGCGGCCAACAAGGAGTTCTCGTTTATCACTCCGGCGGACTCCGATGAGTAGCGTCGCCAAGCACTTCCCGAGGCGGCCGGCCAGGAACGAGGACGGGACGCCGAAGATCGACCCGGAGACCGGTAAACGGATCTGGGAGAAGTCCGAGGACTTCGTGTGGCGGGCGCGCTATCGCGACGAGGCTGGCAAGCAGCACGCCAAGCACTTCCAGCGCAAGGTGGACGCTCAGAAGTGGCTCGATGAGGTCACTGCTTCGGTCGTCGTCGGGAACTACGTCGACCCGAAGGCGGGCAAGATCACGTTCCGGAAGTGGGGTGAGAAGTGGATCGCGTCGCAGGACTGGGCCGATGGCACGGCGGAGTCAGCGGCCGTTGCCCTCGATTCGGCCACATTCGCCGATGTGCCGATCAAGATGATCACGGAGACCCACATCAACTCGTGGCTCAAGTCGATGCGTCTACCGGCACCGACGCGCAAGGGAGGACTGGCGGCGTCGACCAGGCGGACGCGGTTCAACTTCGTGCGGATGTGCTTTGCCGCGGCCGTGCGGCTGAAGGTGATCCAGTCGGATCCGACGGATTCGGTGAAAGCGCCGAGGGTGCCGTCGGGCGAGACCAAGATGAAGATCCCGACGGCGGCCCAGGTCGGGGCGGCCGTCAAGGCAGCGCCGATTGAGTTCCGTGCCTTCGTCGCCGTGTGCGCGTTCGCCGGCCTTCGCATCGGGGAGGCGGCCGGGTTGCAGGTCGGCGACGTTGACTTCCTGCGGAAACAGATCACGGTCGAGCGCCAGATCCAGGGGAACACCACGACCAACACCTCGGTCGAGTCGCCGAAGTACGAGTCCGGCCGGACCGTTCATGTGCCGGAAGCGCTGATCGCGATCCTGTCGGAGCACGTGCGGACGCTCGGCACCCTCGGCGATGAGGGATGGCTCTTCTCGTGGGCCGGACGTGTCCTGAATCGCAACAGCGCAGGCAACCAGTGGCGCAAGCTTCGGGCCCAGATCGGCGCGGGCGAGTTCACGCTCCATGATCTCAGGCACTTCTATGCCTCGGGCCTGATCGCGGCCGGGTGCGATGTGGTCACGGTGCAGCACGCCCTCGGCCACAAGTCCCCCTCGATCACCCTCGGGGTCTACTCGCACCTATGGCCGAAGGCCGACGAACGCACGAGAGCGGCCGCCGAGGATCTCATGACGGCCGCTCTTGAGGACTCTGGGAGGACTTTTCCCGAGGAACCTGCCGCTGACAAGGCCTAACGCGGCTGTCTAGCGGTAGTTGGTGAACTGCACCGCGAAGTCGTAGTCGGCCTCGCGGATCATCCGCTGGACCTCTTGAAGATCGTCGCGCTTCTTGGACGAAACTCGGAGCTCGTCGCCCTGGATCTGGCACTTCACGCCCTTGGGGCCCTCGTCCCGGATGAGCTTGGAGATCTTCTTGGCGTTCTCCTGCGAGATGCCCTCGTCGGTGGACGCGGTCATCTTCCACATCTTCCCGGACACCCGGGGGTCGCCGGCCTTCACGGCCTTGAGCGACACGCCGCGCTTGACCAGCTTGGACTGGAAGACGTCCCAGATCGCCTTGACCTTCTCCTCCGTGCTCGACTCCATCTCGATGACCTCGCCCGACCAGCGGATCGAGGAATCGGTGTTCTTGAAGTCAAAGCGCTGGGCGACCTCGCGGGCGGCCTGGCCAAGTGCGTTGTCGACCTCCTGGCGGTCGACCTTGGACACAACGTCGAACGAGCTGTCGGATGCCACGGCGGATCCCTTTCGATGTGCTGTCGTATTGCCGCCCCATTGTGCCCCAAGCCCTGTCGGGGTGCCCCGTTCGCGGGTCAGGGCTGCGAAAGTCGCGATTGGTGATGACCCTGGACGGGAGTGCGGGGGTCTCCCGGCGTCAGCGCATGTCAGTCTCGGACGCGTTCAGCTTGCCTTGTCGACGTGCAGGTTATGTGTACGCTCGCGGCCCCTTCGATGGCCCTTGTTGACGGGCTGAGAGGGGCTATAAGCGTGCATTTATCGCTGTCAGCGCCCGTTCCGCGTTTGCGCTTGCCTTATCTCGGGCCCCAAAATCGTCCAGCTTGCCCTCCCCGACTTCGCCCCCGGTGCACCGGGCGCTCAAGACGGAAAGGCAAGCTGGCTGGGATGGGGCGCAAGCTCAAGAGGCCAGCGGGAGTTGAAGCAGGTAGCGCAAGCTGGAGGGGCTCCGGAGCGAAGAGGCGCGGAGGCTGACCCGCTTCAAAGCTTGCGAAACAGTTCCTAGGTGCAGCAGGCCTTGTTGGGCTCGGGGGTGGAATCGGCACAACACACCTTCTGCGCCTCCGGAGCCGATTCGGCGATGGCGATCTTCGTCAGGCCCTCGAGGTCGGGCGTGGAGTCGGAGAGGACGACATAATTCTCCCACTTCTGACCATCCGGCCCCTCGACCCAGAACTTGGTCTGGTTGGCGTTGCAGCAGTCGACGTTCTCCTCGAACAACAACTCCTGCCCGGCCTCGTGCAGGCGTACGCCTTCGGCACGGACCGACTCGAGGTCCTGGTGCTCGATGCCGAGGTGATTGAGGGTGCCGGTCTGCTCGGGGTTCTCGAAGAGCACGAGCTTCAGTGGGGGATCGGCGATCTCGAAGTTGGCGTACCCCGGCCGCGTCTTCGCCGGCTCGGTCGCGAACAGCTGGGAATAGAAAGCGATGGCCTCGTCGATATCGGCGACGTTCAGGGCGAGCTGCAGGCGGGACATGGGGACCTCTCCTTGAATCAAGTTCGATATAAGTCAAAACAAAGATTTGATATATGTCAAGACGTTGGTGACCATGGATCCATGCCCAAGCCCTTGCCGCTCCTCACCGACTCCGGACCCATCTGCTGTGATCCCCTCGGGACGACGGTCCTCGATGAGGGCACAGCAGTCGAACTGGCGGTGCGGCTGAAGGCCGTGGCTGACCCGGCGCGTTTGCGGCTGATCGATCATCTGGTGCGTACGCCCGAGGCGTCGACCGGTGACCTTGCACCCGTGGTTGGCCTCGGCGAGCCGACCACCAGTCACCACCTCAAGCAGCTTCATCAGGCAGGGCTCGTGACCAAGCGGCGCGACGGGGCGAGTGTGCTCTATGCGCTGAATCGCCACTCGATTGCGGCCCTTGTCGATGCGCTCGGGTGCTGCCGCTAAACGATTTCCCGTTCTGCGCCGGTGGTGCTAACGTTTCCTCTCGCGTGAAAACGCGCTGGCAGGTTGCCCGAGCGGCCAATGGGAGCGGACTGTAAATCCGTCGGCTATCGCCTTCGCAGGTTCGAATCCTGCACCTGCCACGTTCGGCCCCGGACCTCGAGTCTGGGGCCTTTTCGTTCCTGGGATCCGGGTCGCGTTGATGCTCATGTGCCCGTCAGCCCGCAGGGTCGGATCGCATTTGCCTTCCGTGGCCCCAGCTGTCTATAGTTTCTCGTCGGCACGGAAGTGCCTGGCCCCTATAGCTCAGTAGGCAGAGCGTCTCCATGGTAAGGAGAAGGTCAGCAGTTCGATTCTGCTTGGGGGCTCTGATCTTTCAGTGGGAAACCGCTGGGGGACCCAGGCGAGGTAGCTCAGTTGGTGAGAGCGCACGACTCATAATCGTGAGGTCGCGGGTTCGAATCCCGCTCTCGCTACCCACGTGTTTCGGCACACCCGCAAGATCATTTCAACCGACGAGGACTACGACGATGGCCAAAGCTTCTGACGTACGGCCCAAGATCACCTTGGCCTGCACCGAGTGCAAGGAGCGCAACTACATCACCAAGAAGAACCGGCGCAACGACCCGGATCGTCTTGAGCTGAAGAAGTTCTGCCCCAAGTGCCACACCCACACTGCGCATCGCGAGACTCGCTGACCTTTCTCGTACGCAGAGCCGATCGCCCCTTCGGGCGGTCGGCTTTCGCGCGTTCAGGACAACCTCGCCAGTGCGGCAGTCACCAGCTCCCAGAACCGGTCGACGTCGAGGTCCACAGCGACCTGAGTGGTGCACTGCGGATCGGGATCGCGGAAATCCGCGACTGTCATGCCGACAGTGGCGGTGCCACACAGCTCAACGGTCAGCGGCGCCTTCCGGGTCGTCATCACCGACGGATCGATCACCCGCGCCACCGCACACGGGTCGTGCACCGGAGGCGAGGCGAAATGATTGGAGCGGTACGCCTCGGCGTACGACCCGAGCATGTCCACCACCAACCGCGCGGCAGCCGTGTCGACCGCCCCGATCCGACCCATCACGTCGGGCGTCGCCAGCGCCTGCCACGTCAGGTCCAGCCCCACCATCGTCAGCGGCCACGCCTCCCCGAACACGATGTGCGCCGCCTCCGGATCGGTCAGGACATTGAACTCCGCGACGGCCGTGCGGTTCCCGGCGTGATACCCGCCGCCCATCAACACGACCTCGCACACGTTCTCGACGATCCGCGGCTCCTTGCGGACGGCCAGCGAGATATTCGTCAGCGGCCCGACCGGCACCAGCGTCACCTCCCCGGGCCGGGACATCACTACCTCGATGATCACGTCCACGGCATGCCTCGGATCGAGTGCGACGGGCTCCACCTCGAGCACCACCCCACCCAGTCCCGAGTCGCCGTGCATGGTCGACCAGGCCGGCGGGCGTACCAGCGGTCGCTCGCACCCCGCCGCCACCGGCACGTCCAGACCGGCCAGCCGGGCCAACCGCCGCGCATTGTCGGTCACTTTGGCCAGGGTCTGATTGCCTGCCACCGTGGTGATCGCGGCGATTTCGATGCGGGGATCGCCGGCGGCCAGGAGCAGCGCTACCGCATCATCGAGGCCCGGGTCACAGTCCAGCAGGATCGGTTGTGTCACACGGAGACGATAAGTTGGCAGGCATGCCGATTTCGACCGAGCACGCGGGGCGCACCTATCCGCCGCTGCGCTACACCGTCACCGCGGGCAAGATTGCCGAGTTCGCGGCCGCGCTGGGTGATGACAACGCCGCCTATGCCGGCGACGAACCGATCGCACCGCCCACGTTCCCGGTGGTGCTGGCCAACTGGGATGCGGTCTTCGGCGACCCCGAGTTGGGGATCGCGCTCAACCGCACGATCCACGTCGAGCAGAAATTTGCGTACGCCCGCCCCCTGCGCGCCGGCGATGTCGTCGACGCGACGGTCAAGATCGAGAGCGTCCGCGTCCGCGGCCAGGTCGACATGGTCACGGTGGCCACGAGCGTCGACACCGTCGACGGCGACCATGTCTGCACGATGACGTCCAGCCTGTTCCACACCCGTCCCGCCGAGGGCGGATCCTCGACCGAGACGGAGGCACGATGAGCGAGCAGACTCTCGAAACCAGATTCACCCGGCAACAGCTCGTGCGTTATGCCGGGGCGTCGGGCGACTTCAACCAGATCCACTTCTCCGATCACTTCGCGACGGCGCTCGGCCTCGACGGTGTGCTCGCGCACGGCATGCTCACGATGGGTGTGGCGATGCGGGCGGCGACCGATTTCGCGGGCGATCCGGCGCGCGTGACCGACTGCTCGTTCCGCTTCTCCAAGCCGGTCCCGGTGCCCGATGACGCCGACGGCACCGCCCTGACGGTCGTGGCCACGGTCAGCGATGACGGCGAGGGGCCCTATCAGCTGGCTCTCGTGGCAACCATCGACAATGGCGAAACCGTGGTCGGCAAGGGCAAGGCGACGGTCTCCCGATGACCGAGGTCGACACCCTCGCGCGCTTCACCACGCTCCGCGTGGGTGGCCCCGCCGCGAAGTTCATCGTCGCCGGCACCGAGCAGGAGTTGATCGACGCCGTCCGCGCAGCCGATGAGACCGGCGAACCCGCGCTCCTCCTCGGCGGCGGCTCCAACGTATTGATCGCCGACGAGGGTTTCGACGGCACGGTCATCATGATCCGCACGCGCGGCATCGAGGCCGAGGTCGACACCTGCAGCGGTGCTTTTGTCACGATCGCCGCCGGCGAGCCGTGGGATCACGTCGTGGCCCATTCGGTCGCGCAGGGGTGGGTGGGTCTCGAGGCCCTGTCGGGCATCCCCGGCCTGACCGGTGCGACCCCGATCCAGAACGTCGGCGCCTATGGTGCGGAAGTCTCCCAGACCCTGGCTCGCGTACGCACGCTCGACCGCACCACCGGCCAACTCAAGACCTTCACCGCCGCCGAGTGCGGCTTCGGCTATCGCTGGTCGAAGTTCAAGGCCGAGCCCGGCCGCTGGGTCGTGCTGTCGGTGACGTTCCAGCTGCCGTTGGGCGAGATGTCGGCCCCGATCCGGTACGCCGAGTTGGCGCGCTGCCTGGGTGTCGAGGTCGGCGAGCGTGCCGATGCCGACGCGGTGCGGGAGGCCGTCCTGCAGCTGCGGCGCGGCAAGGGCATGGTGCTCGACGAGGCCGATCACGACACGTGGAGCGCGGGCTCGTTCTTCACCAATCCGATCCTGCCGGTCGAGGTCGCCGACACGCTGCCCGAGCGGGCCCCGCGGTTCCCGACCGCCGACGGACTGGTCAAGACGTCGGCGGCCTGGCTGATCGACAACGCCGGGTTCTCCAAGGGTTTCGGTGCCGACGTCGGTGCCGGGCGCGCGACCCTGTCGACCAAGCACACCCTCGCGCTCACCAACCGCGGCGAGGCGACCGCGTCCGATGTGGTCGAGTTGGCCCGGACGGTCCGCGCCGGCGTCCGGGAGCGCTTCGGCGTCACCCTGGTGCCCGAGCCCGTGTTGATCGGCTGCGCCCTTTGACATTCACCCCCGATCCCCCAGGAATCCGATGACCACGCGACCGATCAACTTCGACGTCTGGGCACCATCGGCCAAGCAGGTGACCCTGCTGGCCGACGGCAAGCACTTCCCACTGCGGCGCGTGGAGGGCGACTGGTGGGTGACGATGGGCCCCCTCCCCGACGAGATGGCCCGCACGGGCATCGACTACGGCTATCTCCTCGACGACGATCCCCATCCGCTGCCCGACCCGCGGTCCCGGTGGCAGCCCCACGGGGTGCACGGGCTCTCGCGCACCTATGACCTCGCCGAACACACCTGGAACGACCACGGCTGGACCGGTCGCCAGCTCGCCGGCGGAGTCATCTATGAACTCCACATCGGCACGTTCGCGCCCGGTCCCAACGGCCAGCCCGGCACCCTTGACTCCGCCATTTCACGCCTCGACCACCTGGTCGAACTCGGCATCGACTTCGTCGAACTCATGCCCGTCAACGCCTTCAACGGCAACCACGGCTGGGGTTATGACGGGGTGGGCTGGTATGCGGTCCATCACGCCTACGGGACCCCTGCGGCATACATCAGGTTTGTGGAGGCCTGTCACGCCCGCGGGCTCGGCGTGATCCAGGACGTCGTCTACAACCACCTCGGGCCGTCCGGCAACTATCTGCCGCGCTTCGGGCCCTACCTCAACGATGCCGTGCAGAGCCCATGGGGGAGTGCGATCAACCTCGACGGCGAGGACTCCGATGAGGTGCGGCGCTACATCATCGACAACGCCCTCATGTGGCTCCGCGACTTCCACGTCGACGGGCTGCGACTCGATGCGGTGCATGCACTGATCGATCACCGCGCCGAGCACATCCTCGAGGAGATCGCCGTCGAGGTCGATGCGCTCAGCGCGTTCCTCGGGCGGCCACTGTCGCTGATCGCCGAGTCCGACCAGAACAACCCGCGACTCATCACCCCGCGCGAGGCGCAGGGCTATGGCCTGACCGCACAGTGGAGCGACGACTTTCACCACGCGCTGCTGGCCAACCTGACGGGCGACGACTCGGGCTACTACGCCGACTTCGCCTCGCTCGAGGCGCTTTCGAAGGTGTTCGAGACCGGCTTCTTCCACGACGGGACGATCTCGACGTTCCGCGGGCGACGCCATGGCCGACAGATCGACACCAACCGCACCCCCACCTGGCGCCTCGTCGTCTGTTCCGACAACCACGACCAGATCGGCAACCGGGCGGATGGTCGGCGCCTGTCCAAGGACTACACGACCGATGAGCTGATCATTGCCGCGGCGCTGATCCTGCTCGGACCGTGCACGCCGATGATCTTCATGGGCGAGGAATGGGGTGCGTCGACACCGTTCATGTTCTTCTCGTCGCACCCCGAACCCGACCTGGCCGCGGCCGTCACCAACGGTCGATTCGAGGAATTCAAGAAGATGGAGTGGGGCGATATCGAGGTCCCCGACCCCCAGGCCGAATCGACGTTCACGGGGTCGATGCTCAACTGGGCCGAGACCGGCGAGGGCGACCATGCGCGACTGCTGTCGGCTTATCGGAACCTGATCAAGCTCCGCCGCACCTGGCCCGATCTCACCGACCCGCGCTTCGAGTGGACGACGGTCGAGCACAGCCCCGATGACCAGTGGTTCATGGTCATGCGGGGGGAGGAGCTTTCGATCGTGGTCAACTTCGGCAACGAGAGCGCGGCGGTCCAGCTCGAAGGACCCAGCGAGTCGCTGTTCTGCAATGGTGAGGTCAGCTTCACGGCGGTCGACAAGCAGGATCACTGGGCCGAGATCGGCGCCAAATCGGTGGCCCTGCTCAAGCTGGCGACACCACCGCGGCCCGGCCGCTGAGTGATTCGGGTCACAGCGACCCGGACAGCGTTGCGGGATAGAGTTAGGTAAGGCTAGCCTCACCTTGTTCCTGTTTCCCCTCTGTGGAGTTCATCAATGAAGAGAACGTTTGTCGCGGTTGCGGCCGCGCTGACCAGCGCGGTCCTGCTCGCCGGCTGCTCGTCCGGTTCCTCGACCACCCCGGCTGCGGGGGCGTCCGAAAGCGCGGCCGGCGATGCCGATGGCGCTCTGGTCCTCTATGTCGGCCGCAGCGAGAAGCTCGTCGGCCCGCTGCTCGACAAGCTCGAGGCCGAGGTCGGTCGCGATGTCGAGGTGCAGTACGCCGGAACCGCCGAGCTCGCGGCCAAGCTCATGGAGGAGGGCGACCGCAGCCCCGCGGATGTCTATTTCTCCCAGGACGCCGGTGCGCTCGGTGCCCTGAAGAAGAACGACATGTTGCGCCCGCTGGCCGATGCCACGGTCGCCGGCATCGACAAGACCTGGGTCGACGCCGACAAGGCGTGGGTGGCGACGTCCGGTCGTGCACGCGTGGTGGCGTACAACCCCGAGATCACCCCGGCGGGCGCCGACCTGAAGTCGGTCGACGACCTGCTGAAGCCGGAGTTCGCCGACAAGATCGGGTACGCCCCCACCAACGCCTCGTTCCAGTCCTTCGTCACCGCCCTGCGCGTGGCCAAGGGTGAGGACGGCGCCAAGAAGTGGCTCCAGGACTTCAAGGCCCTCAACCCCAAGGTCTATGCCAACAACAACGCTGCCCTCGAGGCCGTCGAGCGCGGTGAGGTCGGGCTTGGCCTGATCAACCACTACTACTGGTACAAGTTCGCCGACGGCAAGAACCCCGCCGACGTGAAGTCGAAGCTGACCTTCTTCCCCGCCAGCGATCCGGCCGGTCTGATCAACGTCGCCGGTGCCGGCATCCTGAAGTCGACCAAGAAGCCCGAGGCGGCCGAGAAGGCGATCGCGTTCCTGCTGTCCGAGGAGTCCCAGAAATACTTCGCCGATGACACCGCCGAATATCCCGTCCGGTCCGATGTCACGCCGAAATATGACCTGCAGCCCCTCGACCTGTCGGATGCCAGCAAGATTGACCTGAACGACCTCGACTCGCTCGATGCCACCCAGGCGATGATGCGCGATGTCGGCATGATCTGAGAGGCAGTCACCATCCTGCGTCACCGCACCGCAACCAGCACCCCGCGCATCATCATTGCGCTGTCGGTGCTGGTTGCGGTGTTCTCGATGGTGCCGTTGGCATACCTCCTCTTCCACGTGGCGACCGGCAATCGGGCCACGGTCATCTCCACCCTCGCGAGCCCGCGCACGATGGCGCTCCTGCTCAACAGTGCGTTTCTGGTCGTGGCGGTCACCGGGTTGGCGACGGTGATCGGGGTCGGGCTCGCCTGGCTGACCGAACGCACCGATCTCGCGGGGCGGGGCATCTGGCGCGTCGCAGCGGCGTTGCCGTTGGCGATGCCGAGCTATGTGGCGGCGTACGCCTGGATCTCGACCACCGACATCGAGGGCGCCTTCGGATCGGTGATGGTGCTGACCGGCAGCACGTTCCCCTATGTCTATCTCTCGGCCGCGGCCGCGCTGCGCTCGACCGGCGGCACACTCGAGGAGGTCGCCGCGAGCCTGGGCCAGAACCGCTGGACGGTGTTCCGGCGCGTGACCTGGCCGACCGTACGCCCGGCCGCCGCGGCCGGCGGATTGCTCGTCGCGACTTATACGTTGTCCGACTTCGGCTCGGTCGCGCTGATGCGCTATGACGTCTTCACCCGCGCGATCTTCATGTCCTATCGCGCGTCGTTCGACCGGTTGCCGGCGGCTGTCCTGGCCTGCGTCCTCGTCCTCATGACCCTCATCATCACCGGTGCCGAGATGCGCACCCGGTCGAAGGCCTCGTCTCTTGGCAATGCGCAGGGGCCGAAGCGCCCGCCCGTGCCGCTGCGACTGGGGGTTTGGCAGGGGCCGGTGGTCGCGCTGCTCGTCGGTGTGCTCACCGTGAGTCTGGCGTACCCCGTCGTCGCCGTGCTGCGCTGGTTCCTCTCCGATATCGGGGCCGGCCTGCCGGGCGAGCTGGGTGAGGTGATCGCCAACACGGTTCTGGTGTGTGCGGCAGCCGCGGCCATCGCGACGCTGGCGGCGCTGCCGTTGGGGATCTATGGCGCGCGCTCGCAGTCGAAGTTGTCGCGGACCGTGCAACAGGTGGTCTATTTCGCGCACGGTCTGCCGGGACTCGTCGTGGCGTTGGCGATGGTGTTCTT
This sequence comes from uncultured Enemella sp., assembly GCA_964515145.1. Taxonomy (GTDB): domain Bacteria; phylum Actinomycetota; class Actinomycetes; order Propionibacteriales; family Propionibacteriaceae; genus Enemella. Next base: position 40,361 of record CAZEVN010000016.1, on the reverse strand, counting down.
CGGGATCCGGTATGCACGGGCCATCTATCAGGAATGGCCCCTGCTGGTCCTGACCTATGTGCTGTTGCTGCTGTCCGCCGCCATGGGGGCGATCCGGGGAGCCGTGGTCACCTCGTCGCCCCGGATCGAGGAGGCTGCGCGGTCGTTGGGTGCCGGAACCGGTCGCGTGCTGCGGCGCGTGACCCTGCCTCTCGCGATGCCGGGGATCGCGGCCGGGTTCGTGCTGGTGATGCTCAGCGCGATGAAGGAACTGCCCGCGACCCTCCTGTTGCGCCCGGCCGGGTTCGAGACCCTGGCCACGCGGCTGTGGATGAACACCGAGGAGCTGGCGTACGCCGACGCTGCGCCCTATGCCCTCGGGCTGGTGCTGGTCGCGATCGTCCCGGCGATCGCGCTGGTACGCGTGTCCCTGCCGAGGAGCGCGAAGCCCGCCGATGTGCAGGACGCCGAGAGCGTCGTCGAGCCGTTGACCTGACCCGGTGGGCAAATCGACGCGCCGGGTGTGGCCGAAATCACGCTGGACCGAGTCGACGCTGCGCGGAAAAGAGGAGTAAGGTTTGCCTAACCTTGCCACGAGGAGGAGCTCATGAGCTTGGGCGTGCTGGACGCGGAAGTCAACGACGTGACTGCGGTCGCGCCGGCGCTTGCTCTCGACGGCCTGGTCAAGTCTTTCGGCTCGACCCGAGCCGTGCGCTCGGTGTCGCTCGATATCGCCCCCGGTGAGCTCCTTGCGATCCTCGGCCCGTCCGGTTGTGGCAAGTCCACGCTGCTGCGGCTGATCGCCGGTCTCGAGGCCCCCGATGCCGGGCGGGTCCGGTTGGGGGAGCGTGACGTGACCTCCCGCCCCGCGCATCGGCGCAAGATTGCTCTGGTCCCCCAGGAGGGGGCACTGTTCCCGCATCTCACGGTGGCCCAGAACGTGGCGTTCGGGCTCCCCGGTGCCGGCAAGCTCTTCGGTCTGCGGCGCGCGGCTCAGCGTCCCGAAGTGCGGCGTCTGCTCGAGTTGCTCCACATCGAAGATCTCGCCGAGCGCATGCCGGCCCAGATCTCCGGCGGCCAGGCCCAGCGGGTTGCGCTGGCCCGGGCGCTGGCCTGTGATCCCGAGATCGTCCTGATGGACGAGCCGTTCTCAGCACTGGATGCCTCGCTGCGTCACAGCGTGCGCACCGATATTCGCGACACCCTCGCCCGCCTCGGCGTGGCTGCTGTCGTGGTGACCCACGACCAGGAAGAGGCGCTGTCGCTCGCTGACCGCGTTGCGGTCATGCAGTGCGGCGAGATCGTCCAGGTCGGTACGCCCGATGAGGTCTATCGCGCCCCCGCCTCCAGTGAGATCGCCCGCTTCGTCGGCCACGCGGTGCTCTTCAGCGGACGCTGCCGGGCCGGGAGAGTCGGCAGCTGCCTCGGTGAGATCGCCGTTCCGGACGGATCCGAGGGCGACGGTGCGGTGATGGTGCGCCCCGAACAGATCCTCCTCGTTCCGCCCACGCCCGGGCTGCCCACCGGTGAGGTCCGCTCCGTGACCTTCTATGGCCACGACGCCGACGTCACCGTCGAGCTCGACTCCGGCGAAAGTGTCGTCGCCCGCATCCAGGGCGACCTGCCCCGGGGCCGCGTGTCCCTGCAGGTCCGCGGCGCCGGGTGCTTCTTCCCCGCTGCCTGATTCCTGCTTGCCGACAGAGTGTGGTTCGCTGCTCGCCGACTTGTCCGTGGCGAGGCCGCTCGCGCTTGCTTCGACGCGACACGCCGACGAACGGATCGCGCCGTGCCATAGGGCACATCGTCGTCCCCGACACCGGCGGGGCTCCAATGAACTTGTGCCACAGGGCTCATCGCCACCTGCCACCCGGCGTGTCGTCCGGCCCGCGCTCGGCGGATGCCAGCGAATCGGGCAATTTCGCGGGATTCGCCTGCTGGTGTACGCTTGCGAAGTTGCCTTAGGTCTGAGCCTGCTCTCGCTATCTCTCGAGTGAGTGGGGACCTTTCCTGGGCGATGACACACCAGTCCGTTCCACCAGGCCTTGGCGGGCCTTCGGTTCCGTGCGTTCACGGGGTCATCACCGCTGGGGAACCGGTGAGACAAACAGGAGAAATACATGATCCAGCAGGAGTCGCGACTGAAGGTCGCCGACAACACTGGTGCAAAGGAAATCCTTTGCATCCGTGTGCTCGGTGGCTCAGGTCGGCGCTACGCCGGCATCGGTGACACGATCGTGGCCACCGTGAAGGATGCCATCCCCGGCGGCAACGTCAAGAAGGGCGATGTCGTCAAGGCCGTCATCGTGCGCACCGTCAAGGAACGTCGCCGTGCCGACGGTTCCTACATCAAGTTCGACGAGAACGCCGCCGTGATCCTGAAGAACGACGGGGAGCCCCGTGGCACCCGCATCTTCGGCCCGGTCGGCCGCGAGCTGCGCGAGAAGAAGTTCATGCGCATCGTCTCGCTCGCCCCGGAGGTGATCTGACATGGCAGGCAAGGCCAACCTTCACGTGAAGAAGGGTGACCGCGTCCGCGTCATCAGCGGCAAGGACAAGGGCACCGTCGGCGAGATCATCGCCGTCGACCGCGAGAACGAGCGCGTGATCGTCGAAGGCGTGAACATCGTCAAGCGTCACCGTCGTGAGCAGCCGACCCCCAGCGGTGGCAAGACCGAGGGTGGCATCATCTCGGCCGAGGCCCCGATCCACGTGTCCAACGTGCAGCTTCTGGTCAAGGTCGACGGCCAGGAAGTCCCGACTCGCATCGGCTTCAAGCGCGTCGAGGTCACCAAGCGTCGCGCTGACGGCTCGGAATACCAGTCCACGCGCAGCGTTCGCATCGCCCGCAAGACGGGGGAGGAGATCTGATGACCGAGACGATCGAGACCCAGGAAACCCAGGCCGAGGCCAAGGTTCAGCCGCGCCTCAAGCTCCGCTACCGCGAAGAGATCAAGCCGGCGCTGCTCGAGGAATTCAAGTACGCCAATGTCATGCAGATCCCCGGTCTGACCAAGATCGTGGTCAACATGGGCGTCGGCGACGCCGCGCGCGACTCCAAGGTGATCGACGGTGCGATCAAGGACCTCACCGCCATCACCGGCCAGAAGCCCCCGGTGACCAAGGCCCGCAAGTCCATCGCGCAGTTCCGTCTGCGTGAGGGCCAGGCCATCGGCTGCCACGTCACCCTCCGCGGTGACCGCATGTGGGAGTTCGCCGACCGGCTGCTCACCCTTGCTCTTCCGCGAATCCGTGACTTCCGCGGCCTCAACGCCCACCAGTTTGACGGTCAGGGCAACTACACGTTCGGTCTGACCGAGCAGGTCATGTTCCACGAGATCGACCAGGACAAGATCGACCGTGTGCGTGGCATGGACATCACCTTCGTGACCACCGCCGCCAACGACGCGGAGGGCCGGGCGCTGTTGAAGCACCTCGGGTTCCCGTTCAACGACAACCCGAAGCCGGCCCGGGCCAAGCGCAAGGGCCCGGCCTTCTCCCGGAAGAAGAAGTGAGTTAAGCCATGGCAAAGACAGCTCTGAAGGTCAAGCAGTCGCGCAAGCCCAAGTTTGCGGTGCGCGCCTACACCCGCTGCCAGAAGTGTGGCCGTCCCAAGGCCGTGTTCCGCAAGTTCGGCCTGTGCCGCGTTTGCCTGCGCGATCTCGCCCACCGCGGCGAACTCCCCGGCGTCACCAAGTCGTCTTGGTGAGTCCTTTCAATCTTCTTCCGATTCCGTACGCAATAGGTCCGCATGACGGAAACCACTGCGAGAAAGAGGCTCACAAGCCATGACGATGACTGATCCCATCGCAGACATGCTTACGCGTCTGCGGAACGCCAATCAGGCGTACCACGATTCCGCCTCCATGCCCCACTCCAAGATCAAGGTGGGCATCGCCGAAATCCTCAAGTCCGAGGGCTACATCCAGGACTTCGAGGTTGCCGAGCCCGGCGCCGGCGAGGTGGGCAAGACCCTGAAGGTCACCCTGAAGTACGGCCAGAACCGGGAGCGTTCCATTGCGGGCGTCCGCCGGATCTCGAAGCCGGGCCTCCGGGTGTACGCCAAGTCCAACGCACTGCCCAAGGTCCTCGGCGGCCTCGGTATTGCGATCATCTCGACCAGCCAGGGCCTCCTGACTGACCGTGATGCCAACTCCAAGAGCGTCGGCGGGGAAGTCCTCGCCTACGTCTGGTGACGCGAGAGACGAGAGGAGAGACACATGTCCCGCATTGGCAGAATGCCGATCGCGATCCCGTCCGGCGTCGACTTCAATGTTGACGGTCAGCAGGTCGAGATCAAGGGCCCGAAGGGCTCCCTGACCCACACGGTGCCGGCACCGATCACGATCGAGCGCAACGACGAGGGCCAGCTTGAAGTCAAGCGCCCCAATGACGAGCGCAACAGCCGTGCCCTGCACGGCCTCACCCGCACCCTGGTGTCCAACATGGTCACCGGTGTCACCCAGGGTTACGAGAAGAAGCTCGAAATCGTGGGTGTTGGTTATCGCGTGATCTCCAAGGGTCCGGCCCAGCTCGAGTTCAACCTCGGCTTCTCCCACCCGGTCGTCGTGAACGCCCCCGAGGGCATCACGTTCACCGTCGAGGGCCCGACCAAGTTCACGGTTGTCGGCATCGACAAGCAGGCTGTCGGCGAGGTTGCGGCCAACATCCGCAAGCTGCGCAAGCCCGAGCCCTACAAGGGCAAGGGTGTGCGGTACGCCGGCGAGAACGTCCGCCGCAAGGTCGGAAAGGCTGGTAAGTGACGATGGGCATTTCCCTGTCCAACAACAAGCACATGGCGACCAAGGCCGCTTCGCGCGTCCGTCGCCAGGTCCGTGGCCGCAAGAAGATCTTCGGCGCGGCCGAGCGTCCCCGCCTGGTGGTCAGCCGGTCGGCGAAGCACGTGTTCGCCCAGGTCATCGACGACACCCAGGGTCGCACCCTGGTGTCTGCTTCCACCATGGAAGCCGATCTGCGCGGCAATGATGGCGACAAGTCGGCCAAGGCCAAGAAGGTGGGCGAGCTGATCGCCCAGCGCGCCAAGGCTGCCGGCATCACCCAGGTTGTCTTCGACCGAGCGGGTAATCGTTACCACGGCCGCCTCGCGGCCCTGGCCGACGGTGCCCGTGAAGCCGGACTGGACCTCTGAGAAACGACGGAAAGAAGGAAAAGCGATGAGCCAAGCTACTCAGCAGGGCAATCAGCGCGGTGGCCAGGGTGGCCGCGGCGAGCGTCGCGGCCGTGACGACCGTCGTGGTGGCCAGCAGCGCGAAGAGAAGAGCCAATACCTCGAGCGCGTGGTTGCGATCAACCGCGTTGCCAAGGTTGTGAAGGGCGGTCGACGCTTCAGCTTCACCGCTCTGGTCGTCGTCGGTGACGGTGACGGCATGGTCGGCGTCGGCTACGGCAAGGCCAAGGAAGTTCCCGCGGCGATCGCCAAGGGCGTCGAGGAGGCGAAGAAGCACTTCTTCCGCGTCCCGCGCGTCCAGGGCACCATCCCGCACCCGGTGCAGGGTGAGAAGGCCGCCGGTGTGGTCATGCTCCGCCCGGCTTCCCCGGGTACCGGTGTGATCGCCGGTGGTTCCGCCCGCGCCGTGCTCGAGTGCGCCGGCATCCATGACGTGCTCGCGAAGTCCCTCGGTTCCCCGAACGCCATCAACGTGGTTCACGCCACGGTGCAGGCGCTGAAGGATCTCGAGGAGCCGGCCGAGGTGGCTCGCCGCCGCGGCCTGCCGATCGAGGACGTCGTCCCCGCCGCCCTGCTCAAGGCGCAGCGAGCGAAGACCGAGGAGGCGCACTGATGGCCCAGCTCAAGGTGACCCAGACCCGGTCCGAGGCCGGCTGCAAGCAGAACCAGCGCGACACGCTGCGTTCCCTGGGCCTGAAGCGGGTCGGGCATTCGGTCGTCAAGGACGATCGTCCCGAGTTCCGCGGCATGATCAACACGGTCTCCCACCTGGTGACCGTCGAGGAGGTCGACTGACATGGCGATCAAGATCCATGATCTGAAGCCCGCTCCCGGTGCGAAGACCGCCAAGACCCGCGTGGGTCGCGGTGAAGGTGGCAAGGGCGGCAAGACCGCCGGCCGTGGCACCAAGGGCACGGGCGCACGCAAGAACACTCCCGAGGCCTTCGAGGGTGGCCAGATGCCGATGCACATGCGGGTGCCGAAGCTTCGCGGCTTCAAGAACCCGTTCCGCGTCGAATATCAGGTCGTGAACCTGGCGAAGCTCGAGGAGCTGTTCCCGAAGGGCGGCAAGGTGGAGGTGGCCGATCTGGTCGCCAAGGGCGCTGTCCGCGCCAACCATCCCGTCAAGGTTCTCGGCAACGGTGAGATCTCCGTCGCGGTCCAGGTGTCCGCCGACAAGTTCTCCGCCAGCGCCAAGGAGAAGATCGAGAAGGCAGGCGGCTCGGCCACCGAGCTGTGATCACCGAATCGTGATCACTGCCTGATGCTCAGGGCGGTCCCCTTCACGGGGGCCGCCCTTTGCGTTGCCCTGACCCGACTGCCGACTTCCCGACCCGACTGCTCGCACTCCCCAACGCGTACGCCACGTCCCGCGCCGAGAACCGCCCACGTCCCGACACGTACGCCAGGTCCCTACATGGATCCCACGTCCCGACTTTGCGCCACGTCGGAACGAGCAAACCAGCGAGGGACGTGCGCGTCATGTCGGGACGTGCGGGAGCCGCAGCTGACGGAAGCCAGTGGTCGAGGTGCCAGGCCATGGCAGCGTCCAGAAAAACCCGCTGATACCCCGTCACCTCTGGGCGCTCGGTGCGGATGGGGCCCCTGCGTCGGTGATTCCCAACACGTACGCCTGAACTCTCCCTGGTGCCCGCACTCCCGAGCTGGTCGCCCTCAACAAATAACCCACACACTGACTCCAAACAGCTTGACAGGTTCCGTATGGCACGACTTCGCACCCGACACCGCGAGCCCGCGCTGGATCTCGGGCCATCTGGCACGTCAGCCATCCCACCCCTGCGTGTCGGCAGGCCTGACGCAAACGAGACCACCACCGGCCAGGCTCCCGGAAGCCATGACTTGCCAACGCGTACGCCAACCTCCGCCCGAGAGTCGCTTACTCGACGACGTGGGCTGGCACTTCACGTCATGGCGTCCTCGTCCCGACGATGGGCGCAGGCCGAACCCGCCAGGGTGGGCGGTCTCCGCTCTTTGTCACTACTCCACAAAGAACACCGACAGGCATTGGGAAACCACGCAGTTGATTTCCAAAAGGTTTCGGACGGGTGGCCGCGTCTCTGGCGACGGATCGCAAACAGTGGGAGATTCCTCCTCAGCCCTCTATTTCCTGAGGGTACGCCGTGCAGGAGGTCCGAATGTTCAAGCGCATCGCCATCGTCAACCGTGGAGAGGCGGCGATGCGCCTGATCCATGCGGTGCGCGAGATGAACGAGGAGCGCCCGGGCGCGGATCCCATCACGACCATCGCCCTCCACACCGACGGTGAGAAGTCGGCGATGTTCGCGCGCGAGGCCGATGAGGCGTACGCCCTGGGCCCGGCCGCCGAGCGCCCCTATCTCAACCACGACCTGTTGGCCAAGGTCCTCACCGAGGCCAAGGCCGACGCCGTCTGGGTCGGCTGGGGCTTCGTGGCGGAGGATCCGGCGTTCGCCGACCTCGTGACCTCGCTCGGCATCGCGTTCATCGGCCCGTCGGGCGCGGCGATGCGCAGGCTCGGCGACAAGATCGGGTCGAAGCTGCTGGCGGAGGAGGCGGGCGTACCCGTCGCCCCCTGGTCCGGCGGCGGCGTCGACACCCTCGAGGACGCGATCGAGGCGGCCGAGCGCATCGGCTACCCGCTCATGCTGAAGGCCACCGCCGGTGGTGGCGGTCGCGGGATCCGCAAGATCGAGTCCGCCGAGGACCTCCGTGAGCACTATCAGCGCACCTCCGATGAGGCGCTGCGGGCGTTCGGCAGCGGCGTACTCTTCCTCGAAAAGCTCGTCACCGGTGCCCGCCACGTCGAGGTGCAGCTGATCTGTGACGGCGACACCGCGTGGGCGCTCGGCGTCCGCGACTGCACCGTCCAGCGCCGCAACCAGAAGATCATCGAAGAATCCCGCTCGCCGCTGTTGACCGCCGACGAGATGGAACTCGTTTCCACGAGTGCGGAGCGGCTGGCGACGATGGTGGGGTACGCCGGCGCGGCGACTGTGGAGTTCCTCTATCAGCCCACTCAGCACGAGTTCGCGTTCCTCGAGGTCAACACCCGCCTCCAGGTCGAGCACCCGATCACCGAGATGGTCACCGGGTTCGACCTCGTGAAGGCCCAGATCCGCATCGCGGCGGGGGAGAAGCTCCCCTTGCAGCGCCCCCATGAGGACGGTCACGCCATCGAGGCCCGCCTCAACGCCGAGGATCCCGATCGCGACTTCGCCCCCGCGCCGGGCCGGATCGCGCGACTGGACCTGCCCAAGGGGCCGGGCCTGCGCGTCGACACCGGCTTCGCCGAGGGCGACGAGATCCCCGCCGACTTCGATTCGATGGTCGCCAAGATCATCGCCTCCGGCCGACGTCGGTCGGTCGCGCTGGCGCGACTCCGGCGAGCCATCGCCGAGACCACGGTCGTCATCGAGGGTGGTGCGACCAACAAGAGCTTCATCCTCGAACTGCTCAGCCGCAACGAGGTCATCGGCCCGGACGCCGGCCAGGAGGCAGACAAGTGGTCGCCGCATCCGGAGGTGCACGGACTGGTTCATCCGGACACGACCCACTGGGCCGATACGGGGTGGATCGACCGCGTCCGCGCCGAGGGCGACCTCGTCGCCGATGCCCACGCCGGGGTCGCGCTGGTCGCCGCCGCGATCGAGGCGTACGCCGAGACCGCGCGTGAAGAGACCGACCGCCTGCTCCTGACGGCGCACGGTGGTCGGCCCCAGACCCAGCACCGTTCCGGTCTGCATGTCGATCTCAAGCTGCGTGGCACGAAGCACTCGGTGACCGCCCACGCCACCGGGCCGAACCGCTATCGCGTCGTGGTCGACGGCCACGTCTGCGAAGCCGAGATGCAGCGGCTCGACGCGGTGCACGGCCGCCTGCTGGTCAACGGCTCGCGCTATCGCACCGTGTCGGCCACCCACGGCCCGGTCCACATGATCGAGGTCGAGGGCATCATGCACCGCGTCTCGCGCGACGAGGGTGGCGTGCTCCGCTCTCCCGCCCCGGCGCTGGTCGTCGCCACTCCGGTGGCCGTCGGCGACGAGGTCGAGGCCGGCGCCCCGGTCATCGTCCTCGAGTCGATGAAGATGGAGACGGTGCTCACGGCTCCGTTCGCCGGCCGCGTCAAGGAATTGCACGTCATGACCGGCTCCCAGGTCGAGACCATGGCCTCCCTGGTGCGGCTCGAGCCGGTCGGCGATGCCGCGCCCGAGGAAACCGGACCCGCGACCAGCATCGACCTCCCGGCACCGCTCGCCGATGACACCGACCCGGTGGCTACGGCCGATCGGCTCCGCGCCGACCTGTCGGCGGTGCTGATGGGCTATGACGTCGATCCGTCGGCACGGACGCTGCCGCGCTATCTCGCCGCTCGCGACGAGGTCTGTGAGGCCGGGGGTGAGGTCATCGACGAGGAGATCGCCCTCATGGGGCTGTTCACCGACCTCGCCGAGATGGGCCGCAACCGGCCGCTGGACGAGCCGCTGCACACCGAGCTCCGGGTGCATTCGGAGCGGGAGAACTTCCACCGCTACCTGACCACGCTCGACACCGAGCGGGCGGGCCTCCAGCCCAGCTTTGTCACCCAGCTCACCAAGGTCCTGGCGCACTATGGGGTCGGCTCTCTCGATCGCACCCCGGAGCTCGAGGAGGCGGTCTTCCGCATCTTCCTGAGCCAGAAGCGGGCGGTCACGGATGTTCCGGTGATCCTGAGCATCCTGGATCGCTGGATCGCCGAGCCCGCTCCCAACTCCCACCGTGGTGCGACTGCCCGCGCGCTGCTCGAACGCCTCGTGCGGGCAACCCAGTTGCGCTTCCCGGCGATCAGCGACCTGGCCCGCTCGGTGCGTTTCCGCTGGTTCGACCAGCCGCTGGTCGATGCCGAACGTGCCGAGATCGTGGCCGGTGTCGGCGATGAGGTGGCCGCCCTGGCCGCCGACCCCAATGCCGCCGATCGCGAACAGCGGATCGCCAAGCTGGCCAGGATCCCCGAACGAACCGGCGATGTGCTGGCCGAGCGGCTGGGGGAGTCGGTCGGCGCAGGCCGTGGCGTGCCGGAGCACGAGCCGATGCTCGAGGTGCTGCTGGCGAAATATTACGCCGACTATCAGCTCGACAACCTGCGCCGCGTGGACGGCACGGGTCGCGCCACTGCGATCGGTGACTATCGCCTGGAAGGCCGGCCGCGTCGCATGGTGTCGACGCTGGGCACGGCCGATGAGCTCGGCGCGGATGGCCCGGTCGCCCGGATCGTCGCAGACCAGTTCGCGCTGGTCCCGCACATGGACAAGGTCGCGGAGCTCTATGTGTTGTGGCCGGAAACCCCGGATTCCGAGACCTTGGGCGATGAGCTCCTCGCGGCGCTGTCGACCTGGGACTGGGCACCCGGCTTCAAGCGCGTTGCGGTCGGTGTCTGCACCGCCGACGGCAATGTGGACTATCGCACGTTCCGTCTCGGCGCCGATGGCCTGTTCGAGGACGTCAAGCTGCGCGACATCCACCCGATGGAGGGGCGCCGGCTCGACCTGTGGCGGCTCCGCGAGTTCGACCTCACCCGCCTCCCGGCGACCGAGGGCGTGCTCCTGTTCGAGTGTGTCGCCAAGTCGAATCCCAACGACCGTCGCCTGGTGGCGATGGCGAACGTCCGCCAGGTCGCGGCAGTTCGCGATCACAACGGGCTGCTCCTGGGCCTGCCCCATGCCGAGCGCGCTGTCGAGAATTGCCTCGAGTCGATTCGCCGGACTCGCACGGCCCGTGGCCCGGCCGGTTCCCGGCTGGACATGAACCATGTCTGGATCCACGTCTGGCCCGAGATCGACATCGACCTCAAGGACATCGCCCGCCTGCGTTACAAGATCACGCCGCTGTCCGACGGCACCGGCATCGAGGAGGTCGTGGCCCAGGGTCGCTTCGTCCGCGACGGTGGCTTGATGCCCGCGGCGGTCCGGTTCCACGTCGAGCCGGGCACCGGCGTCACCACGTCGGTGACCCCGCCCCCGACCGAACCCCTGAAGCCGCTCGACGACTACGACTCTCGCGTGGTGCGCGCCCGTCGTCGCGGGCTGGTCTATCCCTATGAGCTGGCCTCCGCATTGGCCGGTGAGGGCGGCAAAATGGTCGAGCTGGATCTCGACGAGACCGGCGAGCGCCTGGTGGAGGTCGATCGCGAGCCGGGCCACAACACCGCCGGGCTGATCTGTGCCCGCGTCACCACGCGTACGCCGCTCCACCCGGAGGGCATCACGCGAGTGGTCCTGTCGGGCGATCCGATCAAGGGCCTGGGCGCGGTGGCCGAGCCCGAATGCCGACGTGTCATTGCCGCACTCGACCTGGCCGAGGAGCTGGGCGTACCTCTCGAATGGTTCACCCTCAGCTCGGGCGCACGGATCTCGATGGACTCCGGCACCGAGAACATGGACTGGGTCGCCGCGGCGCTGCGCCGGATCGTCGAATTCACCCAGGACGGCGGCGAGATCAACGTCGTCGTGGCCGGGATCAACGTGGGCGCCCAGCCCTACTGGAACGCCGAGGCCACGATGCTGATGCACACCAAGGGCATCCTCGTCATGACCCCCGACTCGGCCATGGTCCTCACCGGCAAGCAGTCGCTCGACTTCTCCGGCGGCGTGTCGGCCGAGGACAACTTCGGCATCGGCGGTTATGACCGTGTGATGGGCGTCAACGGCCAGGCGCAGTACTGGGCGCCGAACCTCGGCGCGGCCATGGGCATCCTGATGCAGCACTACGAGTCGACCTACGTCGCCAAGGGCGAGTCCGGTCCGCGCCGCGCCGTCACCAGTGACCCCATCGACCGCGATGTGTCGGACTATCCGCACCAGGCCGAGGGCTCCGACTTCAAGACCGTCGGCGACATCTTCTCCCCACTGCACAACCCGGATCGCAAGAAGGCGTTCGACATCCGAACGGTCATCGCGGCCGTCTGTGACTCCGACGCCCCGCGCCTGGAGCGCTGGGCCGGCATGGCCGAGGCCGACACCTCGGTCGTGATGGATGCCCGCATCGGCGGCCACTCCGTCTGTGTCATCGGCATCGAGTCGCGCCCGGTCAAGCGCGCCGGCTTCCCGCCCACCGACGGCCCCGACACGTTCACCGCCGGCACGCTGTTCCCGAAGTCGAGCAAGAAGACCGCCCGCGCGATCAACGCCGCCTCCGGCAACCGGCCGCTCGTGGTGCTGGCCAACCTGTCGGGCTTCGACGGGTCGCCGGAGTCGATGCGGGAGCTGCAGCTGGAGTACGGCGCCGAGATCGGCCGGGCCATCGTCAACTTCGAGGGTCCTGTCGTGTTCGTCGTCATCTCGCGTTATCACGGCGGCGCGTTCGTGGTGTTCAGCAAGGCACTCAACCCGAACCTGACGGTGCTCGCCGTCGAGGGCTCCTATGCCTCCGTGATCGGTGGCGCCCCCGCCGCGGCCGTCGTCTTCAGCCGTGACGTGGACAAGCGGACCGCTGCGGACTCGCGGGTGGCCGACCTGGAGAGCCGGGTACGCGCGGCCTCCGGCGTGGCCCGCGCCGACCTGCAGCTCGAGCTGACCGACGTCAGGACGGCTGTGCGGGCGGAGAAGATCGCCGAGGTGGCCGGGGAATTCGATGCCATCCACGACATCCATCGCGCCGTGCGGATGGGCTCGGTGGACCGCGTGATCACTGCGGCCGAGTTGCGGCCGTCGATCGTCGCGACCATCGAGGCCTATCGGCCGGAGGGGTGAGCGCGAGGAGACGAAAAGGCGGACACCCGGGCGGATCCCACGGATTCGGAATGGCAGTAGTCAGTTGGTAGGCTGCCCGGGTTGCCGCTTGAGGCGACTCCTTCGGCATGCCTCTGTTATCTCATAGGGAGAGGGCTCGGTGCTTTCAGCCTTCGCGAACGCGTTCAAGACGCCGGATCTGCGCAAGAAGATCCTCTTCACGATCGGGATCATCCTCATTTTCCGCATCGGGTCCATCACCCCGGTGCCGAACGTGAACGTGGCTCAGGTCGACATCTGCCGCAAGGTGGTCGCCGAAGGTGACAGCGCCGGCCTCTATTCGCTGGTCAACCTGTTCTCGGGTGGTGCGCTCCTCCAGCTCGCGGTTTTCGCGCTGGGGATCATGCCCTACATCACTGCGTCGATCATCCTCCAGCTCCTCACCGTGGTCGTGCCACGACTCGAGGCGCTGAAGAAGGAAGGCGCGGCCGGCCAGACCAAGATCACGCAGTACACCCGTTATCTGACCCTCGTGCTCGCCGTCCTCAACTCGACCGCGTTCGTGACGCTCGCCGTCAACGGCCAGCTGTTCCGTGGCTGTGATGGCCAGATCGTCTATTCGACCGACATCTTCCCCGTCGTCCTCATGGTGCTCACGATGACCGCCGGCACCGCGGTCGTCATGTGGCTGGGCGAGCTCATCACCGAGCGTGGCGTCGGCAACGGCATGTCGCTGCTGATCTTCGTCCAGATCGCCGCCACCTTCCCGACCGCCATGTGGCAGATCCGCACCCAGAAGGGCGTCGTCGCCTTCATCCTGGTCCTGATCGTCGGCCTGATGGTCATGGCGGGCGTCATCTTCATGGAGCTCGGTCAGCGCCGGATCCCTGTGCAGTACGCGAAGCGCATGGTCGGTCGCCGCATGTTCGGGGGCACCACGACCTACATCCCGCTGAAGGTCAACCAGGCCGGCGTCATCCCCGTCATCTTCGCCTCGTCGATGCTCTATCTGCCGAGCCTATTCGCGCAGTTCCGGCCCGAGAGCGAGATGGCGCGCTGGATCTCGACCTACTTCGTCACGGGCGACCACCCGCTCTATATGGCGGTCATGTTCCTCATGATCGTGTTCTTCACCTACTTCTATGTGGCGATCACGTTCGATCCGCACGAAGTCGCCGACAACATGAAGAAGTACGGCGGCTTCATTCCGGGCATCCGCGCCGGCAAGCCGACGGAGAAATATCTCGGCTTCGTCCTGTCGCGCCTGACCTTCCCGGGCTCGTTCTATCTGGGTCTGATCTCGCTGCTGCCATCGATCGCGTTCATCCTGGTCCAGGCCAACCAGAACTTCCCGTTCGGAGGAACGTCACTTCTCATCATCGTGGGTGTCGGTCTCGATACGGTGAAGCAGATCGAATCCAAGCTGCAGCAGCGCAACTATGAAGGATTCCTGCGCTGATGCCGCGAGGCACACGCGATGACGAACGAGAGGCAGAGACGATGAGGCTTTTGATCATGGGTCCGCCCGGGGCGGGCAAGGGTACGCAGGCCAAGGGCATTGCGGAGCATTACGACATCCCGGCCATCTCCACCGGTGACATCTTCCGCGGCATCTCGAAGGCTGACGCCGAGACCGCGACCCCGCTGGCCAAGCAGGTCAAGGAGATCATGAACTCGGGCGGATATGTCTCCGACGAGATCACCAACCAGATCGTTGCCGAGCGTCTCGGTGAGCCCGACGCCGCCGGCGGCTTCCTGCTCGACGGCTATCCGCGTACCGCGGGCCAGGTCGAGGCGCTCGACGCGATGCTGGCCGAGGAGGGCGCCCAGCTCGACGCGGTCGTCTCGATCGAGGCCGACCAGGACGAACTCGTGGAGCGCCTGCTGAAGCGTGCCGAGATCGAGGGTCGCGCGGATGACAACGAGGAGACCATCCGCAAGCGCCAGGAGGTCTACGCGGAGCAGACCGCCGACCTGCTGAAGGTCTATGGCGATCGCGGTCTGCTGGTGGCGGTCGAGGGCCTGGGCGAGATCGACGAAGTGGCTCAGCGCATCTTTGCCGCGCTCGACGCCCGCCTCTCCCGTTGATCAACTCGTTCGACCGGGACCGTCGATGAGGGGCGGCCGGGGCATCGAGCTCAAGAACCCCGACCAGCTCCGCATCATGCGCCGGGCCGGGCTCGTCGTCGAACGTGCCCTGACCGAGACCATCGCGGCCGTACGCCCCGGCGTGACGACCGGTGAGCTCAACCAGGTCGCTGCCGACGTCATTCTCGGGGCCGGCGCGACCCCGTCGTTCCTGAACTACGGCGCCGGCCACGGAGTGCCCGGCTTCCCCGGGGTGGTGTGCATCTCGGTCAACGAGGAGATCGTGCACGGCATCCCCGGCGACCGGGTCCTCAACGAGGGCGACCTCGTGTCCATCGACTGCGGTGCGATCGTCGACGGGTGGCACGGGGACGCTGCGCGTACGTGTTTCGTCGGTGAGCCCGCCCCCGAGCTCGCCGAGCTCAGCAGGGTCACAGAGCAGGCGCTCCGGCGCGGCATCGGGGCGATGCGGGTCGGTGGCCGGGTGCGCGACATCGGGGCGGCCATCGACGACTGGGTCACCGAGCAGAACCACGACTACGGCATCGTGACCGAATTCGTCGGACATGGGATCGGCTCGGCCATGCATCAGCTGCCGGACGTGCCCAACTTCCGCCATACCGGGCGCAGCCCCAAGCTCCAGGTGGGCATGGTGCTCGCGGTCGAGCCCATGATCACGCTCGGGGAGCCCGACAACATCACGCTCGCCGACGAGTGGACCGTCGTCACGACCGACGGCAAGGCCGCCGCCCACTGGGAGCATTCGGTCGCCCTGACCGAGCGCGGTCTGTGGATCACGACCGCAGCCGACGGCGGCGAGGAACTGCTCGGGCGCCTGGGCGTACCCTTCGGACCGCTGTCCGACTGACTTTCCTTTAGCAGATCAATCCCGGCGGGAAGGCCCTCCGGGATTACCGTTCCATAACCACTCTCAGGTGCCCGGGCAATACCCTGGTGACACCCTGGTGAGGACTGGGCACATGTCCGATCCATTCCCCCCAGGACGCTGACACCCTAGGCGTTCAATCATGCGTTTCAATGGGGAGAGGGCATCAATGAAGAGGTCTCTTGGATCGTCACTGCGCAAGTTCGCGGTGATTCCCGCAATGGTCGGTGCGCTTGCGCTTTCGGCCTGTGGCGGCGGCAGCCTGGGCAGTGGCTCGGGTGGCTCCGGTGGGTCGGGCGGCGGGTCGACCGGCCCGGTCAAGGTCGGCATCTCGGTTCCGAAGTCGGGTGTGTATGCCGCGCTGGGCAAGGACATGGAGCAGGGTTTCAAGCTCTATCTGGAGGAGAAGGGCAACAAGCTCGGCGGCAAGGACATCCAGCTCGTCGAGACCGATGAGGGCGCTGGCCCCCAGACGGGCGTACCCGCGACGGAGAAGCTGATCACCTCCGACCAGGCGTCGGTTGTCGTCGGCATCGTGAACTCCGCGACCGCTGCTGGTCTGAAGAACACGTTCAATGAGTCGAAGGTCCCGCTCATCGTGACCAACGCCGGCGCTGACACGCTGACCACGCCGGTCTCCGACTACATCTTCCGCACCAGCTTCACCAACGGTGGCGTTGCCGAGGCGCTCGGCCCGAAGGCCAAGGAAGAGCTCGGCGACGGCTCGGTCTATGTGCTCGCTCCCGACTATGCGGCCGGAAAGGAAGCCGTTGCGGGCTTCAAGAAGGGCTTCGAGGCCGCGGGCGGCAAGATCGCGGGTGAGGAATACACCCCGTTCGGCACGACGACCGACTGGCAGCCCTACCTGGCGAAGATTCGTCAGTCGGGTGCCAAGGGTGTGTATGTCTTCTACGCGGGTGCTGAGGCTGTGCAGTTCGTGCAGCAGTACAAGCAGTTCCTCGGCGATGCGGATATCCAGCTGTATGGCTCGGGCTTCCTGACGGAGGGTTCGGTGCTGGATGCCCAGGGTGAGGCGGCTGACGGTGTGAAGACCGTTCTGCACTACTCGGATCAGATCGATACGCCGGCCAACAAGAAGTTCGTCGAGGACTACACCGCGAAGTGGAACATGGCGCCGACGGTTTATTCGGTGCAGATGTATGACGCAGCGGCGGTGCTGGACAAGGCGCTCGAGTCGGCCGATGGCACCAATGGTGAGGCGATTGCGGCGGCATTGAAGAACGTCGGTGACATCGATTCTCCGCGTGGCACCTGGAAGTTCAACGAGAACCATGACCCTGACCAGCCCTACGTGCTGCGTGAGGTTCAGATGGTCGACGGCAAGCGTGTGAACGCGGTTGTTGCCGAACTGACGGCGGGCTGATTTTTCAATGGGGGGGCTCACCGACATCTTCGGAACCATGGTGAACGGGTTCGCGCTGGGCGCGGTCCTGTTCATCGTGGCGATCGGGTTGTCCTTGGTGTTCGGCACCATGGACGTCCTGAATCTGGCTCACGGCTCGATCTCGTTGATCGGTGCCTATGTGGGCGTGGCCATCCTGGGCGGGGGCGCATCGAGTGCGATGTCCTTCGTCGCGGTCCTCATTGCGGCGATGATCGGCCTGTTGGCCGGTGTGTTGCTGGCGGTGTTGACCACATCGGTGACAGACCATCTCAGGCAGGCCATGCTCACGCTGGGTGTGGCCATGATCGCCGGTGATGTGTTGCTGATGATCTTCGGCGGTGATGTGAAGTCGGTGGCCCCGCCACCCGCTCTGGCGGGCACCATCACGGTGCTCGGAGCTCCGGCCCCGGTCTATCGACTGGTGCTGATCGGGGTCGGGCTCGTGGTGGGTATCGGGTTGTGGCTGTTGCTGGAGAAGACCCAGATCGGTGCGGTCGTGCGTGCGACCGTGGCCGATCGGGGCATGGTCGAGGCGATCGGCGTCCGCACCCGGCTGGTCCTGGCCGGCGTCTTCGGGGGTGGTGCGGCGCTGGCCGCGGTCGGCGGGTTGATCGCCGCACCGCTGCTGGGCGCGCAGCCGGGCAATGACAACCTGATCCTGTTGTATGCCCTGGTCATCGTGGTGATCGGTGGCCTGGGATCGTTCAAGGGCGCGGCGGTCGGAGCACTGCTGGTGGGTCAGGTGCAGACCCTCGGGGTCTATTTCCTGGCGACCTATGCGTCGTTCCTGATGTTCGCCGTGATGGCGGCGGTGTTGTTGATCAAGCCGTCCGGCCTGCTCCCGGCCAAGCATGGTGGGGGAGGTCACTGATGAGCACGGATATCGATACCGACGTTGCTGCGTCGGCCGATTCGGGCGGCGCGACCCGCGCGGTGAAGCAGCCGCGCCGTTGGCTGGGACTGGTCTTGGTCGTGGTGGCGCTGGCGGTGCTGGTCTCGTTGCCGTTCTGGATGCCGCCCTATCCGGTCGGGCTGGCCTCGCGCATTCTCGCGTTCGCCCTGTTGGTGGTGAGTGTGGATCTGTTGACCGGCTACACCGGTCTGCCCACGCTCGGCCAGGTGGCCTATTTCGGGGCCGGTGCCTATGTGGCCGGTCTGGTCGGGGTCCATGTGACGTCGAATGCGTTCGTGCAGTTGATCGCGGGTACGCTCGCGGCCGCGCTGCTGGCGCTGATCACCGGTCTGGTGGCGGTGCGGACCAAGGGGTTCGTGTTCCTGATGGTGACGCTCGCGATCGCGGAGCTGGCCCACAAGCAGGCCGAGGCGATGCCGCTCACGGGTGGCTCGAACGGTCTGTCCACGCCGGCGATCACGATCCTGCCGGGGGGTGAGCCGATCCGGCTGGCGGGCCTGGTCTATTTCTGGGTCCTGTTCGTGTTCCTGGTCGGGGTGTTGTTGGCGTACATCCTGGTGAAGTCGCCGATGGGTCGCTCGATGCGCGGTATCCGTGACGGTGAGGGCCGGATGCGGGCGATCGGGCGACGGACCTACATGGTCAAGCTCGTGGCGTTCACCTTCGCGGGCTCGCTCGCGGGCATGGCCGGCACGGCCTGGACAGCCCAGGCGCGGTTCGTGTCCCCGGGCGATATGGCGTTCGCCCTGGCGGCGATCGCGTTGTTGTCGGTGGTGCTGGGTGGTGCGGGCACGATCTGGGGCCCGATCATTGCCGCGGCGCTCGTGTTGATCATCCGTGACTATGTCGGCACGTTCGTCGACGGCCGCGGTGCGACGATTCTCGGCATCGTGTTCGTGTTGGCGGTGTTCCTGTTGCCGCGAGGCATCGCAGGTTTGGCGCGCAAGCGCAACCGTGCCCGTGCCGGGGGTACGCCGGTGGCTGGGGAGGCCTGATCATGACCGAACAGACAACCAACACCCAGCACTCCACCACCGGGGCCCATGAGTCGCTCCTGCGGCTGGAGGGCGTGAGCCTGCACTACGGCTCGCTCAAGGCCGTGGACGATGTCACGTTCGAGGTGGAGAAGGGCGCGCGGCATGCGCTGATCGGCCCGAACGGTGCCGGCAAGTCGACGCTGTTCTCCGTGATCGGCGGCGCGCAGAAGGCGACCGCCGGGCGGATCTTTTTCGACGGTGAGGACATCACCGAGACCGGCGAGTCCGCTCGGGCCCGGGGCGGACTGGTGCGTACTTTCCAGCACTCCAGCCTGTTCCTCGGCATGACGGTGCTCGACAACGTGGCGCTGGCTGTGGAAGGCGTGCACGGTACGCCGTGGCGCTTCTTCCCGAACCCGATCAGCGACCGGAAGATCCGGGCCCGCACGATGGAGAAACTCGAGCAGGTCGGCCTCGCGGGGCGGGCGCACGAGTTGTGCGGCAACCTGTCCCACGGCGAACGGCGCCAGCTGGAGGTCGGCCTCGTGCTGGCCTGTGATCCGACGATGGTGCTGTTCGACGAACCGGCCGCGGGCATGTCGGCGGCCGAGACCCACCGGTTCATGGACCTCATCGAGAGCCTGCCCTCCGAGGTGACGGTTCTGATCGTCGAGCACGACCTGGACCTGGTGTTCCGGCTCGCCCAATCCGTCAGCGTGCTGGCGGCCGGGCGGCTGATCGCGCACGGTACGCCCGAAGAGGTCCGGGCCAATGAGGACGTGAAGGTCGCCTATCTGGGCGAGTCCGAGGGTGCTGAGCCTCTGTTCTATTCGGCCGACGCGGGCGCCGGAGTCGAGAAATCGGGAGTCAACGATGCTTCTTGAGGTCAAGGATCTGGTCGCGGGCTATGACGGCAGCCGCGTCCTCAACGGCGTGAGCCTGAACGTGGATACTGGCGAGTCCGTTGCGGTCCTGGGCCGCAATGGTGTCGGCAAGACCACCCTGATGGAAGCGATCATGGGCCTGGTCAAGCCGACGTCTGGTCAGGTCCTCATCGAAGGGGTTGATCTGGCCCGCAAGGCACCGAACGCGCTGGCCCGCGCCGGGGTCGGGATCGTGCCCCAGGGCCGGCGGATCTTCGCACCGCTCACCGTCGTGGAGAACCTCGAGATCGCCGCTCGCAAGCGCGGCGAGTGGACCGTGAAGAACGTCATGGAACTCATGCCCAGGCTGGGGGAGCGCCGCAACAACCTCGGCTCCCAGCTCTCCGGCGGTGAGCAGCAGATGGTCGCGATCGGCCGCGCGCTGGTCGGCAACCCCAAGCTGCTGATCCTCGACGAGCCGTCCGACGGTTTGGCCCCGGCTGTGGTCAATCAGGTCGGCGAGGTGTTGACGACTCTCGCCTCGACCGGTCTCGCCGTCCTCATCGTCGAACAGGACCTGCGCCTCGCCTTCGACGTCGCCCAACGCGTCATGGTCATGCAGAAGGGCGAGATCATCCACGAGTCCACCGTCGCCGAGTTCCGCTCCAACGGCGAACGCGCCCACGCACTCCTCGGCGTCGGCTGACGAAACGTCACCTGCGCGCGGGCCCGCCACGGCGGGTCCGCGCGTACCCGTTCTCCCATGGGTACGCTGGCTGGGTGGACCTGCCGATCTCGTCGAAATATCGCAGTACGCCGAATGAGCCAGTCTCCGAGGCCGAGCGCAACCAACTGAGTGCGCAGCTGAATGCCGCGTTCGAATCCGGGAAGTTCGACCAGGTGACGTACGCCGAACTGCTCGATCAGGTCTTCGGGGCCCAACGGCTCGGTGATCTCGTGCCGGTCGTGGAAGTGCTCGGCAAGCCCGCCACCCACAACGTCCCGGCCATCGTGGAGGAGTCCTCGGGTGGACAGCCGGGGGAGCTCGCCGAGGCCCGCCGACCGGCTGCCCGCGGGGTGGCGTTGCTGGTCGGCGGCATGGGCGTACTCGCGATTCTGGCAGTCATCCTCCTGCTGATCGTGGTGCTCTGAGGTTCGACCCCGGAGGGCCCCTCAGTTCATCTTGAGTTCGTCAAGCCCTTAACGATCTGGCCTAGAATGGCCGCGTGGCCAAGGAAACAGTCGCAGAGCAGAAGATCCGGGAGCACGTCGAGAAGCTGGGTGAGCAACACCCGCCGATCGCGCTGTCCTCGGTCGATCGCGCCGTGCAGGATCCGAAGCTGGTCCGGGAGAAGTTCGGGCACGTCATCGAATACCTCGCTCGTGTCGAACTCGAGGTGGACCGGAATGTCCTCGAACTCCTGGTCCTGTTGCCCCGCACCAAGGAAGTCGACCGGATGTTCTATGAGGACGTCTGGCAGCCGCAGGAGATCCAGCACGGGCTGATCATTGATCAGCTCGGCCAGGACATCGGCCTGGCGCCAGCCGAACCCATGCTGGAAGTGCAGACCTCCATGAAGCTGCTGGGGGCTCTGTCCCACATCCCCGCCATCGGCGAAGTCACGCGCTTGCTCTACTACTTGACCGGAGCGAGCACCGAGCGCCAGGCAGTGTTGGCCTACAACACCCTGAGCCGCGCCATGGAGGAGCTCGAGGAGAAGGCCATCTCCGAGACCATCATCGGCCCCATCAAGCAGCAGGAGCCGGGCCACTTCGCCTTCTATCAGATGTCGGCCCGCGAAATGGTCGAAGGCGGCCGTCTCAAGCCTTGGCAGCTCTGGCTCGCCCGCGAGATCCGGTCGTTCTCCTACGGTTTGGTCGGCACGAACGGGAAGAAGTACTACACGGCCGACATGGGCGGTGTGATGGAAGCCCTCGGTTTCACCGACGACCTCGAGGGCTTCGCCAAGGATGTCGGCCGCTTCGAGGCCAAGGTCCTCTGGGCGAACCGAGATGGCATGGCCTTCCCGCCCTATGTCCTCCGAGCCCTGCGTGATTCCTTGGCGCTCTATCGCGAACGCCACAAGGGCGGCGACCGGGGGATCGCTGCCGCGGCGTAACCTTCGAGACATCAATTTGGGCTGTTGGGCGGCGTGGCGTAGTATGACACGTCGGTCACCCATGTCGGTGGACCAATTCCCGCAGTTCATCGAATGATGCCGGGCTCACGGCCGGACAGATTGAGAGTACATGTCGAAAAAAGAGGGCTTCCTCGAAATGGAGGGCACCGTTGTCGAGGCTCTGCCCAACGCGATGTTTCGTGTTGAGCTGGCCAATGGCCACAAGGTGCTCGCCCAGATCAGTGGCAAGATGCGGCAGCACTACATCCGCATCCTTCCGAGCGACCGCGTGGTCGTGGAGATCTCTGCTTACGACCTGAACCGCGGCCGGATCGTTTACCGACACAAGTAACCGAATCAGATCGTCCATCCAGGCATGCCGAGCTTTCGGCATGCCCAGATCCAGAAAGAAGCTCGATGAAGGTTCAGCCGAGCGTCAAGAAGATCTGCGACAAGTGCAAGGTGATTCGCCGGCACGGTCGCGTGATGGTGATCTGCGACAACCCGCGTCACAAGCAGCGCCAGGGCTGACAGCCCCGGCACTGCGGGGCACGTACCGCAGACACCCTTGACAACTCAATACCCAAACGTGATGCCAATCCTGCTCAATGAGCAGAGCCCACCCCCGGTTGGAGGCCGGGGCCGCTGGCGGAAAGAGACCCGCAGGCGGACGCATCGCGCCACAGACCTCCACGGATCATGGATCAACGCCGGGTGGAACCGGGCCATGATCTGCAACCGAAAGGACACTGCCTGATGGCACGCCTTATCGGTGTCGACCTCCCGCGCGAGAAGCGCCTCGAGGTCGCGCTCACCTACATCTTCGGCGTGGGCCGCACCCGCGCCCTGGAGACCCTCGAAGCCACCGGGATCAGTGGCGACACCCGCGTCCGCGACCTGACCGATGACCAGCTCGTCGCGCTGCGTGACCACATCGAAGCGAACTATCAGACCGAGGGTGACCTCCGTCGTGAAATCGCTGCCGATATCCGCCGCAAGATCGAGATCGGCTCCTATCAGGGCCGTCGTCACCGCGCCGGCCTGCCCGTGCACGGCCAGCGGACCCGGACGAACGCCCGCTCCCGCAAGGGCAAGCGCAAGGCCGTCGCCGGCAAGAAGAAGAAGTGACCGAGGGCTCCAGGAGATAACACATGGCAACAGCAGGCCGTAACGCCGGCGCCAAGAAGGTGCGCCGCAAGGAAAAGAAGAATGTGGTGGCCGGACAGGCCCACATCAAGTCAACCTTCAACAACACCATCATTTCGATCACCGACCCCCAGGGTCAGGTCATCTCATGGGCCTCTGCCGGCACCGTCGGTTTCAAGGGCTCCCGCAAGTCGACCCCGTACGCCGCCCAGATGGCAGCGGAGGCCGCTGGCCGTCGCGCCATGGAGCACGGCATGAAGAAGGTCGACGTTTTCGTCAAGGGTCCCGGCTCCGGCCGTGAGACCGCGATCCGCTCGCTCACCGCGATCGGCCTCGAGGTCAATGCGATCTCCGACGTCACCCCAGTGCCGCACAACGGCTGCCGCCCGCCCAAGCGCCGTCGCGTCTGATCGAGAAGGAGACTGAAAAATGGCACGTTATACCGGTCCCCTGACCAAGAAGTCGCGTCGCCTCGGCACCGACCTCGTCGGCAACGACAAGGCGTTCGAGCGTCGTCCGTATCCGCCCGGCATGCATGGCCGTGGCCGCACCAAGGACTCCGAGTACGCCCTGCAGCTCCGTGAGAAGCAGAAGGCGCGCTACGCCTATGGCGTCCTGGAGAAGCAGTTCCGTCGCTACTACGTCGAGGCCCACCGGGTTCCCGGCAAGACCGGTGACATCCTGCTCCAGATCCTCGAGTCCCGTCTCGACAACGTGATCTATCGCGCAGGGTTCGCGAACACCCGCCGGCAGGCCCGCCAGCTCGTGGTCCACGGCCACTTCCTGGTCAACGGCCAGAAGGTCAACATCCCCTCCTACCGGGTCAGCCCGCACGACATCATCGATGTCAAAGAGAAGTCGCTGAACCTCCACCCGCTGGTCGTGGCTCGTGAGACCCACGGCGAGCGCGAGGTGCCGGGCTGGATGGAGGCGCGTCCCAACCAGATGCGCATCTTCATCCACCAGCTGCCGACCCGTGAGCAGATCACCATCGACGTCCAGGAACAGCTGATCGTCGAGCTCTACTCGAAGTGAGTCCCTGGCTGGGCTGGGTCCGGCGGCTGCGGCCGCACCTCCAGCCCGGCCAACCGGTCTCCCGATCACCGTTCCCGCCCGCGCTCGGGCGCGGTTCGGCGCTGTGATCGGGGGACGGCCAGTCCCATCCACGGCCGGGCAGGCAGGGCGACATTCCGCCGCCTTCCTGCGCACCTCGGCTCGCGTTCCCGTCATCAAATAGCGGTTGGCGGGGAAAGGAACCAAACACATGCTCATTGCCCAGCGCCCCACGCTCAGCGAAGAGGTCATCGACGACTACCGCTCGCGGTTCGTCATCGAGCCCCTCGAGCCGGGATTCGGCTACACCCTCGGCAACTCGCTGCGGCGTACGCTGCTGTCGTCCATCCCGGGCGCGGCGGTCACCAGCATCAAGATCGACGGGAACCTGCACGAGTTCTCCACGATCGACGGTGTGGTCGAGGACGTCACCGAGATCATCCTGAACCTCAAGGAGTTGGTGGTGTCCTCCGAGGAGGACGAGCCCGTGGTGATGTATCTCCGCAAGGCCGGCGCCGGTGAGGTCACCGCCGCCGACATTGCCCCGCCCGCGGGTGTGGAGGTCTACAACCCCGATCTGCACATCGCGACCCTGAACGACAACGGCAAGCTCGAGATGGAGCTTGTGGTCGAGCGGGGCCGTGGCTATGTGTCGGCCGCGCAGAACAAGTCCGGCGAGAACGAGATCGGCCGCATCCCGGTCGACTCGATCTATTCGCCGGTGCTGAAGGTGACCTACAAGGTCGAGGCGACCCGTGTCGAGCAGCGCACCGACTTTGACCGCCTGGTCGTCGATGTGGAGACCAAGCCGGCCATGCGTCCGCGCGACGCGGTGGCGTCGGCCGGGCGTACGCTCGTTGAACTCTTCGGCCTCGCCCGTGAGCTCAACCTGGACGCCGAGGGCATCGAGATCGGCCCGTCCCCCGTGGACGAGCAGCTCGCCCAGGATCTCGCTTTGCCGGTGGAGGATCTGAACCTGACGGTTCGGTCCTACAACTGCCTCAAGCGCGAGGGCATCCACACCGTCTCCGAGCTGGTGTCCCGGTCCGAGCAGGACCTGCTGGACATCCGCAACTTCGGCTCCAAGTCGATCGACGAGGTCAAGCTGAAGCTGCACGAGATGGGCCTGTCGCTCAAGGATTCCGCCCCCGGCTTCGATGCCATCGGGCTGGCCTCCTTCGACGATGACGAGGGCGACGCGGACTTCGCGGAGACCGAACAATACTGATTGTCAGGGGCTGCGGCCCCCACGATTTCTGGAGATAGATAATGCCGAAGCCAACCAAGGGCCCGCGGCTGGGTGGGTCTCCCGCCCACGAGCGGATCATCCTGGACAATCTGGCCAGCCAGCTCTTCGAGCACGGCCGGATCACCACCACCGAGACTCGCGCCAAGCGCGTGCAGCCGCTGGCGGAGAAGCTGATCACCAAGGCCAAGCGCGGCGACCTGCACGCCCGCCGGCTGGCCGCCACCCATATCCGTGACAAGGGTGTCCTGCACATCCTCTTCACCGAGATCGCCGAGGCCGTGGCCGAGCGCGAGGGTGGCTACACCCGCATCACCAAGGTCGGCAACCGCAAGGGCGACAACGCCCCCATGGCTGTCATCGAGGTCATCACCGAGGCCGTGACGCCGCAGCCGAAGAAGGCCAAGGCGGAGGAGCCCAAGGCTGTTGCCGAGGACACCGCCGAGCCGACGAACGAGGAGCTGGCCGAGGACGAGGCCACCGAGGCCGAGTCCGCCGACTCGCCTGATTCCCCGGATTCGCCCGACTCCCCGGACTCCGCCGACGAGGTCGAGACCGACGCCGAGGAGAAGTCCGACAAGGACGCCTGATCTGCGTACGCCGAACGGCGCCTGCCCCGTCGGGGCGGGCGCCGTTTCGCGTTCTTTCGGTCGGAAAGCGTCCTCGGGCCGAGTGGATAGGCTGGGCTGGTGCGTTATGTCTCCACTCGCGACCCTGAGAAGAACGGCCTGCCGTTCTGCGACATCCTTCTCGAAGGCCTCGCGCCCGACGGTGGGCTCTATCTTCCGGACTCCTATCCGCGGATTTCCGCGGAGACCCTGGCGGAGTGGCGCGAGCTGCTGAAGACGCAGGGGTATGCCGCGCTGGCCACTGCCGTTCTTTCGCTCTATGTCGACGACATCCCTGCGGAGGACCTGGCCGGGATCTGCGCGCGGGCGTACACGGCCGAGAAGTTCGGCACCGCCGAGATCGTCGGGATCACCGATATCGGCGACGGGCTCGTGCTCGGGCACCTGTCGAACGGGCCGACCGCGGCGTTCAAGGACATGGCGATGCAGCTCCTGGGCGAGCTCTTCGAATATGAGCTCGAACGGCGCGACCAGACGCTGACCATTCTCGGCGCGACCAGCGGCGACACGGGGTCGGCCGCGGAGTACGCGATGCTGGGCAAGGAGCGCGTACGCGTGTTCATGCTCACCCCGGCCGGGCGGATGAGCCCGTTCCAGCAGGCGCAGATGTTCTCGCTGGACGACCCGGCGATCGTGAACATCGCCGTCGATGGCGTGTTCGACGACTGCCAGGACCTGGTGAAGACCGTCAACGGCGACCTGCCGTTCAAGGCCGAGCATCGGCTCGGGGCCGTCAACTCGATCAACTGGGCACGGCTGGTGGCGCAGGTCATCTATTACGTCGCGCTGTATTTCCATGCGACCGACTCCGACGACGAGACGGTCACCTTCACCGTTCCCAGCGGCAACTTCGGCAATATCTGCGCCGGGCACATCGCCCGCGAGATGGGCCTGCCGATCGAGACCCTGGTCCTGGCCACCAACGAGAACGATGTGCTGGCGGAGTTCTTCGCGACCGGCGTCTATCGCGTACGCGGGACCGCCGAAACCCACGAAACCTCCAGCCCGTCGATGGACATCTCGAAGGCCTCCAACTTCGAGCGATTCGTGTTCGACCTGATCGGGCGTGACCCGCAGGAGCTGCGGAGGCTGTTCGCCGAGGAACTGCCGCGTGAGGGCCAGTTCGACCTGTCCACACTGCCGGCGTTCACGCGGGTGCGGGACCGATTCGGCTTCGTGGCGGGCTCGTCGTCCCACGCTGATCGGGTGGCGACCATCGCGGCCGAACACAAGCGCACGGGTGTCACGATCGATCCGCACACAGCCGATGGAGTCAAGGTCGCCCGCGATCTGCGGGACCAGCTCACGCCGCCAGTGCTCGTGCTCGAAACAGCGCTGCCGGTGAAGTTCTCCGAGACCATCGTCGAGGCACTGGGCCACGATGTCGAGCGCCCGGAGCGGTTCGCCGGCATCGAGGACCTGCCCCGGCACGTCATCGACCTGCCCAACGACGCCGAAGCGCTGAAGGCCCTCATCGAGTCCCACTGAAATCGGCATAATCTGCGGTCACTTCAGCGCTCGCGAGCGTTTTCCCTTGTGGGCCAGCGCCCACGGTCGTTCAGCCGCAGAAATTGCCGACTTGAGCCAGTGCAGCCAGGCGTCTTCCTCGATCATCGGCCAGGTCACCCGCAGGACTGTCCAACCGTCAACAACCAGGTCGTTCTGTCGGGCGCGGTCGCGGTGAAAGGCGATGGGCTCTGAGTGGGAGCCGAAACCGTCGACCTCCACCACGATCCGGAGCTGGGGAAATGCGATGTCGAGGAACATCTGGCGGCCACTGCTGGCAATCACCTCATAGTTGGTCTGCCATCCCTCGATCCCCGCGTCACGCAGTTGTTGGTGTGCACGCCTTTCGGCCTCGGACCACGGCAGGTCACGCGAGTCGGCCAGGATGCGAAACCGCGAGGCGTTGCCAGGCCGATGGGGGTGCGCCTCGAGAGCCTTCCACATCTGTCCGAGCGACTCAGCGCCTCTTTCGAACGAGTCTCTGAGCACCCGATCGACATATCGAGCCCCTTGCGTGGGGATCAGATCCACCGCGGTCAGCGCGGGATTGGTGCAACGAAAGCCCGAACGATCGGTCACCCAATCCGGATCAATCTTCCCCTCGGAGAACCGGAAGAGCGGCCGGTTGCTCGAAAGGCGCCCGGTGGCATGGATCGGGCCGTTGATGGGCACCTGCCACAGGAGGTGGGCAGCAGTCATTCCCGTAAAGACCACCCCCGGATCTCGCAGCACAGCTGCTCTCATGCGGACAAGTGGTTCTTCCAGGCGGTGAGGTGGGGCGAAGATCCCCGGGAGGACACTTTCGAGTTCCCGGGCGGCTGCCATGCGTTTGAGAACGCCGAAGAGTTCATGGGGACAGGTGTCGTAGGAGATGACTCCTTGCTGTTGGTGAACGATGGTCCAGACATCCAGCTTGTTCGGTTTCACGCCGGCAAGATGTGTACGCCAGTTCGAATTCGTTCACCTGAGTCAGAATCTGTGGACAAATTCTGCGGCGCAAACGCTTGTGGACAACTCCCACTAGGGCAAACGTCGACAGCGGCGCAGATGACCGCAGATTATGCCGATTGGATGGGCATGAGTGTTTCGCTCATGGCTCCATCGTGGGCTCTCTCACGATGTCAGGGTCAACCGCCGCCGCGACTTCTCTTCGACATCTGCTGGCGTGCGCAGCCCGTGCAGCTTCCGGCCCTCCCGAGCCCGATCAGCCGCCACGCTGCGCTGCCAGAAGAACTCCCCGGCGAAGAGCCAGCGGTTGAGCCCGCGATCCCGCACCAGGCTGGTCAGCAACCGAGGCCATGAATAGACCGTCCGGCTCGCGTGCACGAGTTCGTCATTGAGCTCCACCGGCGTCATCTTCGTCGGATAGTGCACAACATGGCCGGTGAACCTCGACCAGTCCCGATGGATCAGCCGATGCGCGTGGGTCTGCCACACGGGTGTGCCGGGCACGAAATACATCGACTGCACCAGCATCCCGCGCAGCCCGTTGTCGATCACGAATCGCGCCAGACGATCCCCGACTCCGCGGGTATGGGTGTCCGCCCCGAGGATGAACAGTCCCCGCACGTTGATTCCGTGGCGCTGGATGTTCTGGATGGACCGCAGGACATCGTCGTGGGTGCACTTCTTGTGGTACGCCTCGAAGGACTCGTCCTCCAGGAACTCGATCCCGAGCGCCAGTTCGAAGAATCCGGCCTTCTTCAGCAGCACGAGCAGCTCGTCGTCCAGCCCGACCTCCCAGCGCGCCTGGGCCGTGAACCGATAGTCGAACCCCTCGGCGGCGATGGCTTCGAGGACCGACACCGCCCAGCTCCGCAGCGCGAACATGTTGTCATCGACGATCCACAGCCCGCGATTCAGGCGTGGCAACGGTCCTTGGTCGAAGAACTCGATCGTCTGGCGGATATCGGCCACGACGGCCTCCGGCGTCCGCGCGCGCATCTTCTTTCCCCAATGCCGCACGACCGCGCAGTAGTCGCACCGGAACGGACAGCCCCGCGATGCCAACACCTGCGGCCACAGCGTGTTGTAGCGGACCATCCGATCGAAGCGATAGACCAGCCGATGGTCGGGGGCGCGTTCGATATCGGTCGGCGCGGTCCGTTCGCCGGTGTGGAGGAGTTCATCGGCTCTCCGGTACGCCACCCCGGGGAAGTCGATCGGCCGCCCGGCAGCCCAGGCCTCGAGAAATTCGAGGATGCTCTCGTCGGCCTCCCCGAGCAGGACATAGTCACAGTGCTCGGTGGCCTCGGGATAGTTCAGTGACGGGTGCATCCCGCCCATCACCAGCACGGCATCCGAGTTCTCCCGCACGATGCGGGCCAGCTCGTACGCCCGAGGTGCTGCAAAGGTGAACGCCCCGATGAACACGACGTCGGCGTCCAGCACGTCGTCCCAGCGGATCTTCGCGATGGATTCGGAATAGACCAGGGTGTCGGGCACGACATCGTGCACCAGCGTCGCCAGCAGCGTCAGGCCCAGTGACGGGTTGCGCAGATACTTGTCATAGGTGACCAGATTGCGCGGCGACCAGCGATAGGGCAGATTGCCCGGTCGAGGAACCTGACCTTCCGGAGGCGCGGCATGGATTCAGGCTAGGTCGGCTCAGGGCCATCGGGACGACCGAGGCCACTGACCGTCGTTATGGATTCGTGACCGCGCAATTACCCATTCGAAATGTTGGGACTCTAGTTTCCTCCCATGTCGATCGGGATGGGTACGGGCGCGGAGTTGATTGCATGAGGAACCGTGCGCTGAGCACTGTCGACCCGTTCATCGGCTGTGAACCCACCGATGCCTATCCGGCCACAGGCCTGGCCGCGACCTGGTGGAGCCCCAAGCCCCAGATCGGCAACACCCACCCCGGCGCGACCTACCCCCTCGGCATGGTCTCGGCGTGTGCCTATTCCGGCGCCTACCCGACGGGCTACGGCCGATTCGACCTGAGCACCGAGGGCGTGCCGCCCGAGATCCACCAGACCCAGCTCGCCTCCGGATTCACCCACTTCCAGCAGTCCGGGACGGGCGCGATCCGCAAGTACTACAACTATTTCCGGGTCACCCCGATGATCGACCAGCTCGACTCGCTCGGTCGGGCCTGGGAGCTGAGGGACGAGCGGGCCGAGCCCGGTTGGTATGCCGCCACACTCGACAACGGCATCGAATGCGAACTCACCGTGGGGCCGCGCTCGGCCATCCACCGCTACACGTTTCCGCGCACCGACGACGCGAGCATCGCGATTGACTTCTCCCACGGTGGTCTGACGATTCCCTACAGCCGCACCTATCCGCTGCGGGCCAACCTCGAGGTTCTCGATACGCACGCCGCAGCGGGCCAGATCACCGTGGAAGGTGTGCCGCTGGCGGTGCACATCGAATGCCTCAATGACGGCTGGCGCCCACAGCTCTGGTATGACCATCGCCGCATGCCGGGCGGTAGCCGCCTGGACTTCTCCGCCATCCGCTCGACAACCATGCGCCCGTTCGGCGTGTTGTGGACCGGCCCGATCGACCAGGCCAATTCGATCGAGGTCCGCATCGGTTTTTCGCTCAGGGGAGCGGACAAGGCCAGGGCCAATCTCGAGGCCGATGTCCCGCGCGAGCGGGAGTCGTTCGAGATCCGGCGTTCCCTCACCGAGCAGGCCTGGGCGGAGGTGCTCGGCAAGGTCCGGATCGAGGCGCCGACGCGGGAACGCCAGACCGTGTTCGACACAGCCGTCTATCACAGCCTCATCAAGCCGGCGATCGCCCACGACGAATCGCCCTGGTGGCCCAACAAGGGCCCGTTCGCGTTCGACCTCTGCACGGTGTGGGACATCTATCGCACCCAGCTCCCGCTACTCATCCTGGCCGCGCCGGACAAGGCTTCCGACCTCGCCGTTGCACTCATCACGATCTGTGAGGAGGAAGGCAATTTCCCGATCGGCTATCGAATGGCCCGAGGCGCCGACCGGTTCTCGCGGCAGGGGAGCGCCCTGTGCCATACGTTCCTCGCGGCGGTGTCCCAGGCCGGGCTGCCGGGCGTGGACTGGGACCTCGCGCTGACTCTCATGTCGACCGACCTGCGGCGTACCTATGGCGAGGAATTCCTCCGCTTCGGCCGCGCCGAACCGATCACGCACACGCTCGATCTCGCGTTCGGCCACTGGTGCACCGCCCAGGTGGCCAAGCGCGTCGGTGATCACGCGCTGGCGGCGTCGCTCGAATCCAAGGCCGGGCGGTGGCGCAATGCCTTCGATCCGGATGGGCGACTGCTCCACCCGTCCACGTTCTATGAGGGCACCCGCTGGAACTATTCGTTCCGCATCCTCCACGACATGGCCACGCGCATCGAGTGGGCCGGGGGTGACGAGGCGTTCGTGACGCTGCTCGACACGTTCTTCGGCTTCGGTGCCGAGCCCCAGACCCAGCCCGGGGTCGGGCCGTCGGCCGAGGAGCTTGCCCAGGGGTACGCCCTCGGCCGGTTCCAGGGCATGAACAACGAACCGGACATGGACGCCCCGTGGGCGTACACCTATGCCGGGCGCCCCGACCGAACTGCCGATGTCGTGCACGGGGCGGTCACCAATCAGTTCCGCGCGACGCGCGGTGGGTTGCCCGGCAACGACGATTCCGGTGGCCTGAGCTCCTGGTATGTCTGGGCCTCCCTCGGGATCATGCCCGTGGCCGGCCAGGACATCTATCTGCTCAACGCGCCGGCGCACGAACATGCGCGACTGGCCGTCGGCGAACGCGATCTGATCGTCGATGTCGAGGGATATCGGCCACCCGAGCCGGACGCGCCTGCTCGCTATGTCACGTCCGCGACGCTCGACGGTCGTCCGGTCGATGCCTGGCTGTCGGGGGAGGCTTTTCGGCGCGGCGGACACCTGGTCATGACCCTCGCCGATACGCCCGGCGACTGGGGAACCACGCGTCGTCCGCCCTCGTTCCCGACGCCGCCCGAATGATGGGTACGCCCGGTCCTGCCCCTTACCTGCCGCATGCTGATCCCGATTCGACCCACCCAAACCCTGAGCCGACCCACCCCTGGAGGTCCACCATGACGCGACCAGACCGCCGCCTCGTCATTGTCGTCCGTGCCGATCCCGTCATTTGTGGACACTCAGTCGAGGCCCGCAATCTCGCCGAGGCCGCGCTGCTGCGTGGTTTCACCGATGTGCGCATCGTCACCTGGCCGATCGAGCGTCTGGCCGAGACCGGGCTGCCGCTCAAGCCGCTGGACTCGATCCTGCCCTACAGCCCCGGAATCACCGTGGAGCGGCCGGAGCCCGTGGGTGACTACAAGGTGCCGGACGGGCGCTTTGTCTCGGGTCTGATCGGCCGGCTTGTCGAGCTGTTCACCGATGGAGTCGAGACGGTCGCCCTGTCGCTCTATCTGACCCCGCACACGATCGCCGTCAACGATGCGCTGCACGTTGCCCGCCAGACCGGGCTGCCGGTCAACGTCACCACGGTCGCCGAGGCTGTCGGGTCCGACATCACCAACGTCGTCCACAACTGTGTGATGCAGGACCGTTTCGGGGCCGCGGCACACCTGCTCGCGAGCTATCTGTCGTCGGATCACTGCTTGGCGGTCTCCGAATACACCAAGGACCTCATCGTGGAGGAGGCCGCCGAACTGGACCGCCTGCACGGCACCAACTTCGCGCCGCAGTGTCGGGAGCGCATCGCGATCTCCTATCCGGCGATCGACACCAGCTCCTATGTGGATCTCGACCGGGCGGAGATCGAGGCGCGACTGGAGGCTCGCGGTCTGGAGAGGGACGGCTACATCCTCTTCCTGTCCCGGCTGACCCCGGCGAAGGGCGTCGATGACCTCATCGAGGCGTACGCCGGGTCGCGCGCCAAGGACAAGGTGCGTCTCGTGATCGCCGGCCGCGGTCCGGCCGAGGCCGACCTGCATGCGCTCGCGGCTGCCTCGCCGGTCCATGACCGGATCACCTTCCTCCACGACGTGGACGATGCGGAGAAGCCGTTCCTGATGGCGGGCGCTGCGGCGTACTCGCTGCCGAGCAAGCCGCAGGAAGCCTTCGTCGAGACGTTCGGGATCGCCCTGGCCGAGAAGATGCTCGCAGGCGGGGGACCGGTGATCACGACCGATACCGGTGGCATCGGCGAGGCCGTCGGCACGTGTGCGCTGATTCACCATCCGGGTGATGTCGAGCAGCTGCGCGGCTATCTCGCTCAGGCGATCTGT
This sequence comes from uncultured Enemella sp., assembly GCA_964515145.1. Lineage (GTDB taxonomy): Bacteria > Actinomycetota > Actinomycetes > Propionibacteriales > Propionibacteriaceae > Enemella. The sequence continues at coordinate 6,460 of CAZEVN010000016.1, read as the reverse complement.
GACACCAGCCTCGAGGAGCGCAACGCTGCCGAGGTCAGGGCGCGGACCTATGCGCTGCAGTTCGACCGCCAGGTGATCCTGGACCGCATTCTCGAGCGGCTCGCCGGGACGGGCGACGTGGAGCTCGTGGGCTGACGCGACGTCAGCGCCCGCTGGTCCTGACCCCCATCGCCCGGCGCAGCTCCCAGGTGGCGCCGGCGAGGAGGTCCTCCAACAGGTCGACAGCGTCCGCGATGTCGGCCTCGGACCAGTGCGGCAGGCGTACGCCCAGCTCGCCTCCTCGGACGCGGAGGGTCGGCAGGAGCTCGCCGCCGGTGGCTGCGATTCGCTGCAGCGACTGGGTCGGCAGCAGGTCGGCCGCGAAGCGTGGGTCGGGGCAGTGCAGGCGCCAGCGGCGGTCGAAATCGGGTACGCCGGTCCGCCCGGTCCCGTCCTGCTCGCCGATCCACAGCGGAGGCAGCATCATGCCGGTGTGTACGACGAGCACGGCGAACTCCGGGTCGAGGCAGCCCAGGGCGGTGAACGGGAGGTCCGCGGCGCGACCGCGGACCACGCCGTTGGCCTGGCCGACGCGGGAATGCTCGCCCAGGCCGGCGAAGGCGCGATAGCGGTTCGCGATGCCGGGGATGTTCGGGTCCCAGGTCCACAACCTGCCACGAAATCCCAGGCCGGGTGGCCGGGGCGGTCGGACGAAGTGGCGGATGGGGGCATTCACCAGCGCCAGGGAGAGACGCAGCAACCGGGTCAGATAGGCGGGGAAGCGCGGGTCATCCGCACTGGGCCCATTGACCGCGACGAGGTGGGCTCCATCAAAGGCGATATCGAAGGTCGGCAGCAGGCTGTCGCGGGTGGTGGAGCCGAGGGGCGAACCCCAGGAGCGCAGCAGCTGGGTGATCTCGGGCTGCAGAACCGCCCTGGCCAGCTCCGGTTGGCCGCATGCGACCTCGAACCCGTCGCGTTCCCCCACCCCGGTTATCCGGGCCAGGTCGCCCAGGTCACCGACCGGGGTGAGGACGCCGGCCCTGACGCTCGGGCCTCGGTGAACCACGAGCGGAGGCAGGGGGAACGGCAGGGGCAGCGTGGTGACTTCGGTCTCGATGTCATCGACCACATAGGTGAATGCCTGGAACGGCAGCGCCGGGCCGATGCGTCCCGAGGTCGTGCGCCCCACCACCCGCCGCGTCCCCGTCTGGAACGGTGGAAGGAAGAAATCGACGATCTGGCCGAGATGACCGAACGCGCGCGTCTGCCACCCCGCTACCGTCATGGGGCGGATCCTAGGCGGTCAACCGGTCGGTAGGCTGAATCCGTGACCGACCGCCTGCGCATCGCCCAGCTGGCCAACTTCGTGGGACCGGTGTCGGGCGGGATGCGGCAGGCGATCGACCGGCTGGGCGCGGGCTATGTGGCGGCGGGTCACGAGCGGGTGCTGGTGGTGCCGGGGGAACACGACGAGACGATCGAGACGGACGCCGGAATCGTCGTCACAGTCGCGTCGCCCCATCTGCCCAACTCGGCGTACCGGATGATCGCCCAGCCCTGGCGCGCTCTCATCGCCCTCGACCGCTTCCGCCCGACGAGCGTCGAAGTCTCCGACAAGTGGACCCTGTCTCCCGTCGCGGGCTGGGCCAGGCGGCGGGGGATCGGATCGATCCTGTTCAGCCACGAGCGGCTCGACGACATGCTGGGGCTGTGGCTGCGGCGGCAGTTCGGCGTGGAGACGGCCGTGGGCGCGCTGAATCGGCGGCTCGCGCAGTCGTTCGACACGGTCGTGGTGACATCGAACTATGCGGCGGGGGAGTTCGAGAACACGCCGGCGCGGTTGTCGATGGTGCCGCTGGGTGTTGATCTGGACATGTTCCGGCCCGGACGCGGGACGCCTGTGGACGACGGTCTGCTCAAACTCTGTTATGTCGGGCGGCTGTCGCGGGAGAAGAGTCCCCACCTGGCGGTGGCCGCGGCGGTTGAGGTGCATCGGCGGGGGATTCCGATGCGGATGGATGTCTATGGTGACGGTCCGCATCGCGATGAGCTGGTGGAGATCGCGGGCGATGCGCCCGTGGTGTTCCACGGCTACCTGTCGGGGCGCGAGGAGGTCGCGCAGGCGCTGACGCGCTCCGATGTCTCACTGAGTGTGTGCCCGGCGGAGACGTTCGGGTTGGCGGTGCTGGAGGCATTGGCGAGCGGTACGCCGGTGGTCACGTCCAATCGCGGCGGCGCCCGGGAACTCGTCGACGAGACCTGCGGCGAATGGGGACATCCCAACCCACGCGACCTGGCCGATGCGATTGAGCGGATGGCCGCACGACCGAGGGCGGTGACGCGTGCGGCGGCCCGGGCGCGGGCCGAGCAATACGACTGGTCCCGCTCTGTGGGATTGATGCTCGACCTGCATCGCGATTTGGCCCGCGACGAGCCCTATCGTTCGCGGTGGCGTGACCGGCTGCGGGGCCAGTTGAGGCCGCGCGAGCCGAAGGAGGACCGATGAAGAAGTGGTGGATGCCTGTGGCGGCGGTGGCTGTTGCGGTGGCCCCGGTCGTCGCGCGTACGCCGAAACCGCAGGTCGCGATGCCGGACGGGGTGCGGACCGTCGACGAAGCGGTGGTGGTGTGCCGGGAGTCCGGTCTGGCCGGCTGGGATCTCGTCGAGTTCGCCCAGCAGTTGGTCCACCGCAAGTTCACCCGCTATTCGATCCTGAGTGTCTGGGAGCCGCCGGCGCTGGCGTTCCGCAACTCGCGGGGATACTGCAATCAATACAACACCGCGCTGTGGTGGCTGCTGCGAGAGTTGGGGTTCGAGGCCGAGCGCGTGTTCGCCACCCGGGTCCGGCAGGACATCAACCCGTGGTGGCGCATGGGCCACACCTGGGTGCGGGTCACCATCGACGGGCTGACGCTCGATGTGTGTGCAGGCATGCCCGACCATCGTCCCGGCCGTGTGTCGTTCACGCCCGTCACCGAGGTCATGCCCTTCCGCGCCTGGACCTATCTGAACACCACGAACGGCATGATTCTGTTCACCATCGGCAATGCGTGGCGCTCGCTCCTCACCCGTGAGCCCCTGCCGCGGTGGATGGAGCGGGAGTTCGGCACCACCGTGCGGGAAGGGTGATCTGATGCAACAGGGCCGGCCCTTCAAGGACCGGCCCTGCACACGAGTCAGGAAAGCGCGACTCAGAAGACGTCGGCAGCCTTGGCCTTGGCCAGGCGGGCGTTGGCGTCCTCCCAGTTGATGACGTTCCACCAGGCGCTGACGAAGTCGGGCTTCACGTTCTTGTATTGCAGATAGAACGCGTGCTCCCACATGTCGAGCAGCAGGACGGGAACCTGGCCGGCGGGCAGGTTGCCCTGGTGATCGAACACCTGGAGCAGGTTGAGGCGCTTGCCGAAGGTGTCATAGGCCAGCACGCCCCAGCCGGAGCCCTGCACGCCGAGCGCGTTGGCGTTGAAGGCCTTCTGGAACTGCTCGAAGCCGCCGAAGGTCTCGCCGAGGGCGTCGGCCAGGTCGCCCGTGGCCTCGCCGCCGCCGTTGGGCGACATATTCTTCCAGAACACCGAGTGGTTGATGTGGCCGCCGAGGTTGAAGGCCAGGTCCTTCTCGAGCTTGTTGATGGTGCCCAGCTCGCCCTTGGAGGCGGCTTCGGCCAGCTGCTCAACGGCGGTGTTGGCACCCTTCACATAGGTCGCGTGGTGCTTGCTGTGATGGAGTTCCATGATCTCGGGCGCGATATGGGGGGCCAGCGCGTTGTAGTCGTAATCGAGATCAGGCAGTTCGTAGGTCATTACGTCTTCCTCCAGGTCTGAGGTGTTCGCCGAGCGGTCGCTCCGCACGGCCTTGCGGCTGATGCCGAGGCGCGGCGAACCGGTCTTCTGTGAGTCTAGCCAGCCGTTTTCGGGGCTCACCACGGGGGCGTCATCGATTGTGTGGATCGGGGTCGTCGGCCCGGCGTCGGACCGGAAAAACGCCCGAGGGGTGCCGGATCGGCGTACCCCTCGGGCGGTCCTTGAACCTCTCAGGGAACGTCAGCGCGTGACGTCCTTGGCGGCATCCTTGATGTTTTCGCCAGCCTGCTTCACGTTGGCGCCGGCCTGGTCGCCCTTGCCCTCGGCTTCGAGGCGCTCGTTGTCGGTGGCCTTGCCGACGCCTTCCTTGACCTTGCCCGCGGCGTCCTGGGCGGCATTGCCGATCTTGTCTCCGGCTCCCATGCTTCCTCCTGGATCGATTGGACGGCTGCGTTGACGTCCGGTGGGTCGAGCGTACGCCCCTGTGTCGACATATCAATCGGCGGGGGTGTGAGCGGGGTCACTGGGTCACTGCGAAGACCCGGAACCCCTTGGCAGATCCGACGCGCTCACAGGCGTACCCCTGCTCCATGAGCCACCGCTGCAGCGAATCCGCGCCGAGGTTGCGGCCGACGACGAGGCGGGCGACGCCGTCGGGGGTGAGGCGGGGGAGCCAGGTGAGCAACAGGTCATGGAGGGCGTCCTTGCCGATGCGGATCGGGGGGTTCGACCAGATCTCGTCATAGGTGGCGTCGGGTTCGGCGTGCTCGGGAAGGGTGGGGCGGACGCGATTGAGTACGCCGGCGCGCTCGGCATTCGCGGCGGTCAGGGCGAGGGCGAGTTCGTTAGTGTCGACGGCGTCGACGATCGCGTCGGGGCATTCGCGGGCCAGGGCGACCGCAATGGGGCCCCAGCCGCAGCCGAGGTCGAGCAGCCGGGTGGCCTGGTCGGGCGGCCAGGACTCGCGGAGCAGGACGGAGGTGCCGAGGTCGAGCCCGTCGGCGGAGAAGACCCCGTTGGCGGTGTCGAATTCATAGTCGACGTCCCAGATCCGGGCCGTGATGGTGCGGCGGCCGGTGATGTTCTCGGGGGTATGGAAGTAGTGGCTCACAGTTCCTCCCTTCCGCGGGCGGCGCGGGCCTGCACGACGCGCGCGGCGAGTTCCGCGTCCGGAGGATAGCCGACTTCCTCGAGGCACAGGCCGTGGGCGGGCATCACGTTGATCGTCGAGTGGCGCGTGGGAGAGGTCATCACGTCGGCGAGCCAGGCGGCGTCGCGCTTGCCGCTGCCGATCGTGGTCATCGCGCCCATCAGCGAGCGGACCATGGAGTGGCAGAAGGCATCGGCTTTCACTGTGTACGCCACATCGCCGCGGTGGTCGCGTTCGGCGTGCAGTTCCAGGAGCGTGCGGATCGTGGTGGCTCCTTCGCGTCGCCGACAGAAGGCGGCGAAATCCTTCAGGCCGAGGAGCATCGTGCCCGCTTGGTTCATGGCGTCGAGGTCGAGCGGGCCGCGAACGCGGGTGATGTGGCCGCGGAGAAGGGGATCAGGTGGAGCCGTGCCGTCGGTCAGGCGATAGACATAGCGCCGCCATACCGCCGCGAACCGGGCGTCGAAGCCGGGCGGTGCTGCAGAGACTCGGCGTACCACCACGTCGGGCGGCAGCACCCGCCGCAGCCGGCGCTCGAGCGAGTCGACCGGCGCAGTGCTGGGGAGGTCCACGTGCACGACCTGGCCGCGGGCATGGACTCCCGCGTCGGTACGCCCGGCGCAGACGACCTGGACTGGTTCGTGGAGCCGCAGGACCTGGGTGATCCAGTGTTCGAGGGTGCCCTGGACGGTACGCAGGTTGGGCTGGCTCGCCCAGCCGGAGAAGTCGGTGCCGTCGTAGGAAAGGTCGAGGCGCCAGCGGGTGAAGCCCTGATCAGGCATGACGTCGACCATAGGTCAGATCGAACACATCGCGCCCGGCGCTGAGCCCACGCTGCTCATATTTCGTGAGAGGCCGGGCGTCGAGTCGGGGTGCGATACCGCCGAACTCGGCGTACTCGTTGACCAGGTCGGGGTGGTCGTCGAGCGTCTCGCGGCAGTGCTCGGCATAGTCAGCCCAGTCGGTGGCGATCCGCCAGACGCCGGTGGGAGCGAGCCGGGAGGCGACGAGCGCGCCGAATGCATTGTCGACCAGTCGGCGCTTGCTGTGGCGGGCCTTGTGCCAGGGGTCGGGGAAGAACGTCCAGAGTTCATCGATCTGGCCGGGGGAGAAGAGTTCCTCGAGGCCGGCGACCCCGTTGGCCTCGACGAGTCGCACGTTGGTCAGTCCAGTCACGTTGAGTTTGATCATCGTGGAGGCCATGGCGGGGCGGAAGACCTCGAAGGCGATGTGGTCGCGGTCGGGGTCGGCCGCGGCCATCGCCACGAGGGAATCCCCGGTGCCGGAACCGATCTCGACGACGAGAGGTGCGATGCGCCCGAAGACCGCCGGCCAGTCGATGGTCGCCCCCGGAGCAATCGAGGTCGACGTATCGTCGCGCGGGACGTCGACGAGATAGCGATCACGGTTTGCCCAGGCGCGCTCCTGGCTCTTGTTCATCCGCGTGCTGCGCCGGACGAAGGACACCACCTCCCGGTGGGGGCGCTGCAACTCCATGGTGGGCGATTTTAGCCGCGGGCAGGAGGCC
>CAZEVN010000015.1:3474-55352 GCA_964515145.1 uncultured Enemella sp. | reverse complement strand
TAGGCACTCGTCACCCACACCACCGCCGTGATGCCGGCGTCGAGGCCGGTCATGAGCGCCGGCGTCGCGATCGACACGATCGTCGAGTCGACGAGGATCATGAAGAACCCGATCACCAGCGACCACAGGGCCGGCCAGGGGTGTTTGGTGGGTTGATCTGTGGGAGGGGCAGACGTCATTCGGGGAGACCTTCTCGATCGGCCCACTCGAGCAGCGGCTCGAGGCCATGGTGGATGTCGTCGATCGTCGCGTGCAGGTCACCGAGCTCGGCGAACCGCGCGGGCACGGTGGCGAGGGTGAACGCCTGCGGCTCGACGTCGGGAATCTCGGCCCAGGTGATCGGGGTCGAGACGGTGCCGTCGGCGACACCGCGGAGCGAATATGCCGACGCGATCGTGTGGTCGCGGGCGTTCTGGTTGTAGTCGACGAACACGACATCGTCGGGCCGGTCCTTGCGCCACCAGGCGGTCGTCACCTCGTCGGGCGCACGGCGCTCGACCTCCTTGGCGAACGCGAGCGCGGCCCGGCGCACCTCGCCATGGCCCCAGTCGGGACGGATGCGCACATAGATGTGGAGCCCCCGCCCGCCGGAGGTCTTGGGGAATCCCACCATCCCCAGCTCGTCGAGAACCTCCTCGACCACAGCGGCGACCCTGCGTACCCGATCGAAGGAACAGTCCGGCATCGGATCCAGGTCGATGCGCCACTCGTCCGGCTGCTCGACCGCAGCCCGCCGCGAATTCCAGGGGTGGAACTCCACGGTCGACATCTGCACGGCCCAGATCACCTGAGCCAGCTCTGTCACACACAGCTCGTCGGCTGTCAGTCCGTAGCGCGGGAACCACAACTCGACCGTCTCCACCCAGTCGGGCGCGCCTTTGGGCAGGCGCTTCTGGTGAACCTTGCCCCCATCGAGGCCCTTCGGAAACCGATGCAGCATCGTCGGCCGCTCGCGCAGCGCCCGGACGATGCCGTCGCCCACGCCGAGGTAGTAGTTCACCACGTCGAGCTTCGTCCACGCGTGCGCCGGGAAATAGACCCGATCGGGGCTGCTGACCCGAACGGTCCGCTCCCCCACGCTCAGCTCGACAGGTGACCCTGCACCCGCGTCGGCCTTCTTCGCCATGGCGCACACTGTAGGACCCCAACCCTGGCAGTTGAGGTAGGTATCGCCCTGGCTCACCCCGGGGGGACTCCCTCAGACTTCCTCACCGCTGTCATCGTCGAGCCGTCGCAGCGCCTGACGGGGCATTCCGAGACCGAGCATCAGCAGGAGCCCTGCTGCAACGGCCACCACCGGCCGAGGACCCACCTGGTCAGCAATCGCTGTCTGGATCAGCGCCCCGATGGGGAAACTGGCCGAATAGATCATGATGCGGGCTGCAATGACCCGCCCCCGGAAGGCCTCTGCGACGATCATCTGCAACGCGGTGATCGCGCAGGAGATCGCTGCGAGGAACCCCGCACCCATGACCACCAGCGCCGCACCGGCGACATAGACATTGGGAGCGAGCGCGAACGCCAACAACCCTGCCCCCTGCAGCAGCAGTCCGGCCCGGGTAACGACGGCTCTGGACCAGGGCAGGCCCGCAATCAAGGGCGCCGCCAGCACCGACCCAAGGCCGAACGCAGCGTTCATAGCACCCAGGCTGACCGGGCCGACCCGGAAGACGTCCTCGGCGAAGATGACCGAAAACTGAAGGATCGGATTGGCGAGGATGCCGATCAGGAACGAGATCCCGATCGACACCACGATTCCCGGCTGGCGGGCGGCATAACGGAGCGCGGGCCAGAAGCCAGCGCCTCGTCCCGACATGCGAGGACGCCGTTCGAGCCGGAGCCGGATCAACAGCAGTGCCACGATGACGAACAAAAAGGAGCCGGCGTTGACCGCGAAAGCAACCGAAGGGCCGAATGCTGCCAGGATCAGCCCTGCTATCGCAGGACCCACTGAACGAGAGGCATTGAACTGCACTGAGTTGAGCGTGATGGCGGAGCGCAGGTCAGATCGCGGCACCATGTCGTTGACGAAAGCCTGCCAGCTCGGCAGGTTGAGCCCCTGCAGCGCACCGCTGACGGCAACGAGCGCCAGCAGGGCGTACACATCGGAAAATGGCTGCGCCACGAACACCCAGACCGCCCAGAGTCCGGCCGCCGCCAACGCCATCAGCGCCTGTGTCAACAACAGAAACCTGCGCCGATCCACCCGATCCGCCAACATCCCGGCAAGTGGCGTGAGCAGCATCTGCGGCGCGAACTGGGCCAGGCTGGCCACTCCGGTCCAGACCGCCGAACCGGTGAGCTGGAACAGCACATACGGCACGGTCAGATTCGACAACCAGTTGCCTGTGTTCGAGACGAGCGCGCCCGACCAGAACAGAGCAAAGTCCCGATGGCGCAATGCCCGCAAGGACTGGGTAATCGGTCCGCTGAATCGCCCTCGACCGGGGCCAGCCTTCGATCCGGGGCTCATCCCGGGTCCTGCCTTCGTCTCGGTGCCAGCCCTGCGGCCGGCCGAACGGCCGAGAGCACCGGCGAACGCCAGGAGGGTGCGCCCACCGGTGCTCCGCACGTCAGGCCGGGGTGTTGGTGAGAAAGTTGTCGACCAGGGAGTTGAACTCGGCTGGGTGTTCGACCTGGGCCCAATGGCCGCAACGGTTGATCAGCACCGCGCGCGAGTTGGGGATCAGCGTGGTGAGATACAGCGTGTTCTCGTAGTGGACGACCCTGTCGTCGCGACCATGGATGAGCATGGTGGGCGCGCTGATCGCGGCCAACTCGGCATCGGTGACGAACGGGAACCGGGGCTTGCCGATGCCCTCGATGAAGTTGTCGAGGTGGTCCTGGCGGGCGCGAGCATTGGCGGAACGCTGCTGGACGAGTTCCTCACTGGCATTTGACTTGTCGAATGTCATGATCTCGACGAGTTCCCGCATCGTCTCCGGCGAGGGATCACGATAGCCCTTCCAGAGCACCTTGAGCCCCTCCGACGGGCCGTCACCGAAACCGAAGAGCCGAGTGCCACCGGCTCCGGAGCCCATAGTGACGAGGTGGGTGATGCGGTCGGGGAACATGGCTGCGAACCGGATCGAGGTCGCACCGCCCATCGAATTGCCGATCACGGCGGCCTTGGAGATACCGAGCACGTCCATGAAATCGATCAGCGTCTCGGCGTGGCGGCGCTCTTCAAGGCCGACTGCGTAGGACTGGCCCCAGCCGGGCATGTCGGGTGCGATGCAGCGGTACTTCTCACCGAGCACCGCCATGTTCTTGTTGAAGTTGCTCCACCCGGTGGCACCGGGCCCGGAGCCGTGCAGGAAGATGATGGGCAGGCCGTCGCCCACCTCGTTGTAGTGGATGTCGCCCCGCGCGGTTGTAGCGAACTTGCTGGTGGATTCCTGGGTGATGTCGAGCATGGAGTGCCTTTCGATAGGTCGATGATTCACTCGACGGGGGGCCCCGCGAGCAGTCGCTGAAGACCACTGAGGTTTTCATGCGAAAGGGTGGCCGACAACGCGTCGGCCCAAGCGGCGGCCTGCGCCGGATCTGGCAGGTTCACCGCCTCTACGAATTTCTCTGCGAGAGCCGCATCGGAAAGAGGGTTGCGGGCATCGCCACGGGCGTGGTGCACCCGGATGATCCTGTCCGGGCCGGAGCCCGGTACGAGTCGGATTGTGGTGGCCTGGCGATCGCCCAGTGGCTCACCGACCGGCGGGGTGTCGGTCTCACGGCACTCGATCCGAGCCATCAGCGCGGTGACCGCGGGATCGTGGATCGCCTCGTCCGCGAAATCCTCCAGCCGCACATGCCCCCGCAGGAGCGCGACGGCCACGGTGTAGGCCATCGAAAACTTGGCCTCAAGCCCGGTCGTCGGGGGATCCAGTTGGAGCGGGAGCAATCCCCCTGGCTCAACGAACACCTCGATTCGACGGACAGAGGCCAGCACGGCATCGTGCTCGGCACCCACTTCGGCGCGGAGCCCCATAGACATATCGAGTGCGCCATCGATTGCACGTTGGGTGGCATAGCAGCTCGGATAGCGCTTGATTGCGAAGTCCTGCGGCCACTCCTGCCAGCAGGTCTCCAGCCGCTCCTCCAGGTCGATTTCGGCCGATCCTGCGGGATCGCCATACAACCCGATGAATCCACGCGGATCGTCAAGGATGTCATTGCTCGCGGTGAACCCCGCTTCAGCCAGGCCAACGGCCATCAGCGCGTCCCGGGCCGCCAAACCAGCGTGCAGGGGTTTGGTCATGGTGCCGAAGTTCGCCAGCGTTCCCGCCGCTGTCGAGGTGACGATCCCGAGGGCCGTCGCGACCGCGGAAGCGGGTAGCCGGTGTGCCGCAGCGAGTGCGGCCACCGCAGCCAGCCTGCCGGTGGTGGCCGTGTTGTGCCAGCCACGCCGATAATGATCGAGCAGGGGCAACAAGTCGGACAGGGCGCGGAACACGGCGGAGCCAACGCTGTATCCGCGAGCAAGATCCGCTCCGGTGAGCCCGGCACTGGTCCGGGCCAGCAACGCAGGCCACAAGACCGTGCCAGCATGCAGCCATCGGGTCGGAGAGGCGTCATCCCAGTCGAGGGCGTGACCAGCCAACCCGTTCGCCAGCGCCGTGCTCCCGGGCGTACCAAAACGCCCGAGGCCCCACAGCGCAACCTCCCCGCCGGTCCCGGTGTCCGGGCGCAGCCACTCTCGGAGCAGCGAGTACGCCTCGGTGGTGGCACCAGCGACCCCCACCCCGACGGTGTCCACGAGCACGGCCTTGGCCGCATTGGTCCGGACTGCGTCCGCCTCCGGAGCGGATACCACCCAGTCGGCGAACGCATCGGTTCGCCGGTGTGTCTGTGCTGAGGCCATGCCCAACTCCTCAAGTTTCGGGGGTGCATTTCGATAGTGCTGGGGGGCGGCCCCCGGCTGGGTCGCTTCTCTCACCGGCTGGAATGCTCGCTGATTCCAGGGCCGCCTCCGGCAGATCGCCAGCGATGCCTGCGGCGCACGCAAGCACTTCGGGAAGGATCCCGCTGATGTGCTCGTCGGTCAGTCGCGCCGACGACCCGCCGAGCGCCACCGCCCCGACCGCCTCGGCGGAGGCGTCCAGGACGGCCGCCGCGACGGCGGTCAGGCCGGGCTCCAACTCATCGGACACCACATGCCAGCCTTGGTAACGGACCCGATCGAGCAATTCCTGACTGGGCGGCAGCGCCCCCTCGGCCTCGCAACGGGCCCGGACTGCATCTTGCAGTTCGCGCGTGGCATAGGCCAGGAGCACGATGCCCGCAGCACCCCGCCCCAGCGGCAGTTCCTGGCCGATCGGCACTACGGGCACCAGCGGATAGGTCCCTGGCCTCGCGACAACGCAAACGCGGGTATCCCCGTTGCGCACGTGGAAGTTCACGGTCTCCCCGATGCGGTCGCGAAGCTCCTCGACATGCCGGGTGGCGATCTGGCGGAGGTCATAGCCGGTGGCCGCCGAAGCGCCCCAGCGGACAAGGCGCACTCCGGCGGTGTATCGGCCCCTCTCATCCTTGGCGAGGATGGCCTCGGTGACCAGGCTCGACAGCAGACGGTGGGCGCTGGATTTGGGCATGTCGAGCGCGGCGGCGAGATCGACGAGACGTGTCCCGCCATCGCGGATCACCACGTCAATGGCCTGCGCTGCCTTGGCGAGGGTCGACATCACGACTCCCGCGCGCGAAGCTGGCTGAGTTCCGCGCTCACCGCGGCCGCTGTCCGCACCAGGAGACCGGCCACCAAGTCGGGGGCGACCGGCGTGGTCAGGGCGACGCCGATCACCGCCCGGACCCGGCGCCCCTCACCGAAGACGGGCGCGGCGAGCCATCGTGTGCCTTCCTGCACTGAGTCGGCATAACCGCGCTGTTTGACCGAGGCGAGCAGTCGGCGAAGGTCATGCGTCGGCTCGATCGCCTGTTTTGCCGGGAGTGAACGGTCCCCCCAGGCCAGGAAGACCAGTCCTGCTGCATGTTGAAGCACGCCGTAGGTCACGCGATAGGGCCAGATCCGTGCATGGACGCAGCCGGCTATGCGATCGATCGCGAACACGCGTTCGCCGTCAAGCCCGGCCATGATGGCTGGCAACTTGAACTCGTCATGGAGGTCAACAAGATGGGGGCGGGCGACATCGCGGAGTTGCCGGATGTCGGGGACCCAATGTCCGAGTCGCCAGATTCGCTCCCCGAGCTGGTAACGCCCACGATCCACTCGCTCCACCGCACCCCATTCGACCAGGTTGGCCAGGATGCGGTGCACCGTGGCAGGCGGGAGCCCAGTGGACCGGCAGATGCCTGCCACCGTCTGTTCCGAACTGTCGCGGCCGAAGCACTCGAGGATGTCGAGGGTCCGGCCCAATACCGACCTGGTCGACAGGTCCGGGCCAGTCCCAGCGTCTTGATTTCCCATGTTCCAAATAGTGGAACCTCGTCTAGGGGAATGGAACTCCAATTCCGCTGGGTGATTGAACACAAATTCGAGCCCAACAGCCGGTGTCAATCTGAAGTCATCGCCACCACCGGTGGCCCCGACCTCCACAGGAGCTCCAATGAAGCCTCTCCATTCGCGCCGTACGTTCCTGTTCGGCAGCGCCGGTGCTGCACTGGCCCTGACCCTCACCGCGTGTGGCGGTGGTTCCTCGACTAGCTCCGGCGGTGCCGGTGGTGCCAGTGGCACGATCGAGTCGCCCCAGATCACCGTCGGTGTCTTCCCGTCGTTCAACGGCCTCGGCGGAGCGATCGCCAACACCGGCGGAAAGTTCACCGCCAAGGGTCTGACGCCCACCATGACGACCTTCGCTACCCCGGCGGAAGCCACCCCCCAGCTGCTCGGTGGACAGGTTCACTTCGCGCTGATGGACATGACCGTCCCGATCCTGGCCAAGAGCCGCGGCGTGCCCCTGATCATGGTCGCGCCCGGGACCTCCGGCAAGATTCCCTCCCACAGCGGCGAGATCGGCTTCGTCAACATCTGGGTACGCAAGGACTCCCCGTTCCAGTCCCCCAAGGACCTCACGGACGCCACAGTTGCTGTCCCGCAGATCAACAGCCAGATCTGGCAAGACGTCCGCGCAGCGATCGACGCCGATGGCGGCGACTCCAGCAAGACCAAGTTCATGGAGGCCCCCAATACGATCGCCGCGCTGAAGGCCAGCCAAGCCGACGCCACCACCACCGCAGAGCCCGGCGGCACCCGCACGCTGGCCGACCCGGACCTCCGTCCCCTGACGCCGATCGAGAGCGCCGGAGGCGCCACCGCGTACGCCTTCGTCACCACCCAGCAGTTCGCCCAACGCAACCCCAACACCGTGAAGGCCTTTGCCGAGGCGATCATCGAGGCCAACAAGGTGGCCAACTCCGACAAGGCGACCGCCGTCGCAGCCGCCGCTGCCCTGATGAACGCACCCACCGACCTCCTGGACAAGTCGATCTTCCCGACCTTCGTCGAGCAGCCAGTCAGCGCTCAGGACATCACCACTGCGATCGATCGCATGAAGAAGTACGCCCTGCTGACTGACGCCAACGCCCCCAAGCCCGAAGACATGTTGGCCTGACCCGCCTCCCGTCCGGGAAGGAAACATCTTGGCCACCAAGGCACTACGACAGAACCTCGCGTCCAGCGCCCTCGGCCGGACCGTCGCCCTGCTGGCGGCTCTCGTCGTCTGGCACCTGTTCGCTATGGGACCGGGTCACGCAGCCGGCATCCCGACGCCGATCGCCACGTTCCAGAACTGGTTCACCAAGCTCGGCACCGGCGACTATTGGAGCGCACTCGGCAACACCCTGTGGACCGCCCTGCTGGGCCTCCTTGTCACCGCGGCGATCGCCATCCCACTGGGTCTGATCATCGGGGCGGTCCGGGTCTTCGACCGCAGCACCCGGCTGCTGATCGACTTCTTCCGGTTCATCCCGGCAATCGCACTCCTGCCGCTGATCTTGCTGCTGTTCGGCTCCACCCGCCCGATGGCGATCGTGCTCATCGTCATCGGTGCGATTTGGCCCCTGCTGGTCCAGGCGACCTATTCGGTGAAAGAGATTTCACCGATCATGCGCAACGTCAGCAAGGCCTTCCACCTTAAAATGTCCGATCGGCTGCGCTATGTCTATGCACCCGCCACGATGCCTTTCCTGTTCACCGGGTTCCGGATCGCGGCCACAATCAGCCTGCTGATGGCGATCAGCGCCGAGTTCCTCGGTGGCGCGGACGGCTTGGGTCGGCGCCTGTTCCAGGCCCTGCAGATCAACGATCCCGTGTCAATCTTCGTCTACGCCCTGACCACCGCCCTGCTCGGTGTCGGCCTCAGCTCGGCCCTGCTCTATCTCCAGAACAAGGTTCTGTTCTGGCATCCGTCGGTCCGGGCGAAAGGACGCTGACCATGAAAACCCTAAAGCGTTTCGCCTGGGAGATCTGGCTCCCGGTGGCCCTTCTAGTCACCTGGTTCGCCGTGAGTGCGAACAGCCAGGACTTCTATTGGCCCCCGCTTTCGGACATCCTGGCCGACTTCGGCAAACTGTGGATCTTCGATGCTTTCCTCTCCGACGCCGTGCCCAGCCTCTGGCGGCTCACGGTCGGATTCGTGATCGGCGCGGTCTTCGCGATTGCCGTCGGGCTCCTGCTCGGCGCCTTTCCCCGGCTGGAGGACGCCACCCGGCCGATCGTCGAGGTCCTGCGCGCCACCCCTGGCGTCGCCCTGCTGCCGATCATGATGCTGATCTTCGGCACCGGTGATGCGATGAAGGTGTTCACCATCGCTCTGGTCTCGGCCTGGCCGATCCTGCTCAACACGATCGACGGTGTCCGCTCTGTCGAACCCGTCCTGCACGATGTGGCCTCCAGCTATCGGCTCAAGTGGCTCGAAAAGATTCGCTTCATCACGCTGCCCGCCGCGACCCCCAACATTTTCGCCGGCATGCGGACCGCACTTTCGGTCGCCGTCGTCGCGATGGTCGTGGCCGAAATGGTCGGCGCTCCCGGCGGCATCGGCTACTTCATTCTCGACAGCCAGCGCAACTTCAATATCACGTCGATGTGGACCGGAATCATCGTTCTGGGGGTCATCGGCTACGTCGTCAACAAAGGCTTCGCGGCCCTGGAAGGCATCGTCCTTTCCTGGCACCGCGGCATGATGCAGCACCAGGAGGACTGAATGACTCCCGCCACCACCACTCCCACCGTCACCCTCGAGGCCCGTGATCTGGGTCACGCTTATGGCACCCATCAGGTGCTGAAGGGTCTGAACTTCGACCTCAAGAAGGCCGAGTTCATGTGCATCGTCGGCCCCTCCGGCGCAGGCAAGACAACACTGCTGAACTGTCTCACCGGACTCCGGCCACCAACCGAGGGGCAGGTGTTGTTCGAAGGCACCCCGATCACCTCGACGCCGCGCGGCATGGCGATCGTCTTCCAGGACTACAGCCGATCCCTGATGCCGTGGCTCAGCGTGCGCGACAACATCACCCTGCCGCTGCGCTCGGCAGGCGTCAGCAAGCCCGAGCGGCTGCAGGCTGCCCTCGCGGCACTCGCCGAGGTGGGCCTGGAAGGCAAAGGCGACAAGTACCCCTGGGAGCTGTCCGGCGGCATGCAGCAGCGCGTCGCGATCGCTCGCGCACTGGCCTCCCGCCCCCATGCGATCGTCATGGACGAACCCTTCGCCTCGGTCGATGCCCAGACCCGGGCCGAGCTGGAGGACCTGGTGCTGCGAGTCAAGGAGCACACCGGGGTCTCCGTGCTCCTCGTGACCCATGACATCGACGAAGCCGTCTATCTGTCCGATCGGATCCTGGCGCTTGGCGGCCGCCCGTCGACCGTGAAGGAAATGATCGAGGTCGGGCTGCCCGCCAAGCGCGACCAGATCACCACCAAGTCGCTGCCCCGGTTCGCCGAGGTCCGCTCCGAGATCATCCGCCTGATCCGGGAGGCCACGCCGACCGAGCCGGGCTCCACACAGAAGGATGCCCGATGACCGTCCCATTTACCGCTCAGGAATTCCGCGAAACCCTGGGGCACTACCCCACCGGCGTCGCGCTCGTCACCGCCATGGTCGACGGAGAGCCTCTCGGCATGGTGGTGGGATCGTTCACCTCAGTCTCGCTCGATCCGCCGCTGGTGGCGTACCTGCCCATGAAATCCTCCGGAACGTACGCCAAGCTGCGTACCGCGGACTCGTTCTGCATCAACGTCCTGGCGGCTGACCAGCTGCAGACGTGCCGGAACTTCGCCGGCCGGGCCGACGACAAGTTCGGCTTGGTGGCCTGGCACCTGTCCCCCGGCGGCGCCCCCATTCTCGACGAAGCTGTCTCCTGGATCGACTGCACGTTGGAGAACACGTTCGACGGCGGCGACCACGACATCGTGGTCGGCCGGGTGGGAAATCTCGGCGTCCAGCGCCCGGTGCTACCGCTGCTGTTTTTCCAGGGCGGCTATGGCCAGTTCGATCCGCTGTCGCTGGTTGCGGTGTCCGCCCCCGACCTGGTGGTCGGTGCCCGGGCTTCGGAGATCGTGCGGACCGGCATCGAGACCCTGGCCGCAGAAGAGAAAGTGGACATTGCCGTCCTTGCCAAGTCCGGCAGCTTCGGTGTCTTCGTGGCCACTATCAACGACTCTGCCCAGCCGGGCCGGACCAGCATCGGCATGCGCCTACCGCTGGTGCCGCCCACGGGCATCATCTTCTATGCAGACTCGCCAGCCAGCGCCGAGCAGTGGATAAACACGATCCCGAAGGTCACCGACGAGGCGCGAGCCCGGTTCCACGAACTGGCCACCAAGGTCCGCGACCGCGGCTACTCGATTTCGCTGCGCTCCAGCGGCATGGACGAGCAGGTTTGGGATGCTGCGAGTCGGTTGGCCGACGGCACCCTTACCCCGAGCGAGGAACGGGAACTCACGCTCAAGCTGGTGGCCACGGCCGCCACCGATTACGAGCCTGACATCGACGCCGACCAGTCCTATGACCTGCGGGCCATCACCGTGGCGGTGCCCCATTCCGCGGATCAGGTGCCGCTGGCCCTGCGGCTGTCCACCCCGCCCGGATTCACGCCGGGTGCCACCATCCTGCGCTGGGCCGAGCGACTGACCTCGGTTGCCGAAGCCCTTGGTGACGAGCTCGCCCAGAAATCCATCCGATGAAGGAGGAAACCATGAATGCCACCGTCATCAGCCTCGGCTATCTGCGGCTGGGCGCCGAGGATCTCGAGGCCTGGCGCGAGTTCGCCGAGAATTTGCTCGGCGCCATGGTCGCCGAAAATGACGCTGACCGCATGCTGCTGCGCATCGACCACTACGCCTATCGGCTCGACATCCGCCGCACCAACACCGGCGGCGTCCTGGCGGCCGGCTGGGAAGTGAAGGGTCCACACGAACTGGCCGAGCTCGTCGCCCGACTTGAGGAGCACAGGTACGCGGTCGAGCGTCTCGATGCGACAGCCGCAAAGGAACGCATGGTCTCGGAAGTGGTCCGGTTCCGGGATCCAGAGGACAACTACGACCTGGAGCTGTTCTGGGGCCTCAAGTCGGCGACACCGCGGTTCGCCTCTCCTCTCGGTGCTACCTTCGTCGCCGGCGATCTCGGACTGGGCCACCTGTTCCACGCCTGCACCGATGCAGCGAAGTATTCCGAGCTGTATTTCGACATCCTCGGTTTCGAACTGAGCGATCACATCGATTTCCCGCCCGACGGCGACATCGTCGGAATCTTCACTCATTGCAATCCTCGGCACCATTCCTTCGCGTTCGCGGAGAATGCCATGCGCAAGCAGGGCATCGGGCATTTCATGCTGGAAGTGACCGAGCTCGACATCTTGGGACGCGCCCTCGATTACATCGAGGAGAAGAACGTCCCAGTCGTGCAGACCTTCGGTCGGCACACCAACGACAAGATGGTGAGCGTCTATGTGCTCACTCCCTCCGGCGTGGCCATGGAATTCGGCACCGGCGGAATCCTGATCGATGACGCGACCTGGCGTCCGGTCCGCTACGACATCGCCCACTACTGGGGCCACCACCGCTGACCACGCGGTTCACCGAAAGGACTTTTCATGACCAGCACGCTCGACAAGGTTCTCGCGCTCGCCGACTTCTTCGAGGCCAATGCCCACCGCTCCGAGGCCGAAGGAAAAGTGCCCGATGACGTGGCGGCCGCCATCAAGAGCACCGGTGTCATCCGGATGCTCCAACCCAAGGAATACGGCGGCGAGGAGGCCCATCCCGTCGACTTCTTGAAGGCCGTCTACAACATCGGCATCCACGACGGCTCGGCCGGCTGGATCGCCGGCGTGGTGGCTGTGCACGCCCACGAACTCGCGCAGGGTGATCGCCGCCTGCAGGACGAGTTGTGGAAGGACGACAACGACACCTGGATCGCCTCCCCGTACGCCCCCATGGGCCGTGCGAAGCCGGTCGAAGGGGGCTATATCCTCAATGGCCGCTGGCCGTTCAGCTCCGGCACGGACCACTGCCAGTGGGTCACCATCGGCGGCCTCATCGTGGGCGAGGACGGCAAGCCTGTCGACGGCCACGCCCACCACTTCCAGCTGCCTCGCAGCGACTACGAGATCGACCACGAGTCCTGGCACGTGATGGGCCTTAAGGGCACCGGCTCGAAGGACCTGGTGGTCACCGACGCTTTTGTGCCCGACTACCGGGTGATCGATACCGACCCGGTCACTGACGGCACCGCGGCAGTCGAGGGGCGCGAGAGCCCCCTCTACAAGCTGCCTCGCAATATGGTGTTCTCCGGCACCATCACCGCCGCAACGCTCGCTCTTGCCAAGTCGGTCCTCGACTCCTATGTGAAGTGGACAGCGGACCGCAGCAACCGGTTCGGCAAGGCCAGCGCCGACCACTACCAGTTGTTCGCCCTGGGTGCCGCCGCCGCCGATGTGGACGCCTCGTTGCTGGTGCTGTTCAACGACCTCTCCTGGGCTTGGGATGAAGTGTCCGCCGGCCGCCAGATCAGCTACGCCGATCGCGCTCGGATCCGCCGCAACCAGGTGCGCGCCTCGACGCGCGCGGTCAATGCCGCCGACTCGGTTTTCCGCATCTCCGGTGGCTCGCAGCTGCAGAGCTCCCTGCCGATGCAGCGACGGTGGCGCGATGCCCAGGCGGCCATGCACCACGTGCAGAACCTGGAAGGCCCGGTCTACTACGCGTTCGGCATGGACCTCTTCGGTCACCAACTGGAGAACAGCGCGGTGAAAGTCTGATGTCGGGGATCACCGCGGAGTCGACCGCCCGCACCGCCGAGATCGACGGGCGCGTGCTGGCCTACCACGAGGCCGGGGAAGGCCCCTTGCTGCTCTGCATTCACGGGGGCGCGCCGGGGGCATACGGCTGGGGAAACTTCGGGGTGGTCATGGCCGCACTGGCCCAGGATTTCCGCACCATCGTCGTGGATCTACCCGGTTATGGCGAATCGGACCCGATTGATCTGTCGGGCGGGAGATATGCGGCGTACGCCGCGACGTTCGCCCGACTTATCACTCACCTGGGCGCGGAGAAGGCACACGTTCTGGGCATGGCGACCGGCGGCGCAGCAGGGATCGCCATGGCAAGCAAACACCCCGAGGTGGTGAAGCGCTTGGTGTTGGTCTCTTCGGCAGGCGGCCTGCCTTTGTTCACCGTCATGCCTTCGGAGGGCCAAAAGCACATCCGGGATTACTACCGGGGCGAAGGGCCGTCTCGACAGCGGATGCGGGCTTACCTTGAGATGATGCTGGCCGATCCCGGACTAATCACTGACGAGATGGTCGAGGAGCGCTATCGCGCTTCGCTGGGCCGCGAATCCGAGATCCCCATCGGCGGCCGCGTCCAGCCGGAGGAGGTCTGGCGGGACCTGCACCTCATCCAGGCGCCGACCCTTGTGCTATGGGGAAGAGACAACCGAATCCAGGGCTATGACAACGCGCTCTTCATGCTCAAGCAGATTCCGGATGTCGAGGTACACCTCTTCGGGCGAACCGGATTGTGGATCCCGTTCGAGAGACCTGCGGGCTTCAGTCGCGAGGTCCGTGGCTTCCTTTTGGAGGATCGGGAGTCCTGATCCCCCGTGATCAGGCCCGCCCGGGCTCCTCGCCAGCATCGAGGATGGAGTCCAAACCTACCGATTCGTCACCTTCGGCCCCGTCTGCTTCGTGGAGTGGTGGCCGATTGCCTCGGTTGGCCAGTCGCTCCCGGAACTTCTCGACCAGGTGATAGAGCACGGGCACGAGGATGAGGGTCAGTGCCGTGGACGACACCAGGCCGCCGATCACGACAATGGCGAGCGACTTGGAGATGAACACACCGCCGCCGGTGATGCCGATCGCCATCGGCACGAGAGCCATGATGGTGGCGAGCGCGGTCATCACGATCGGCCGCAACCTGAGCCGCGCGCCGTGGATCACCGCATCGTCGATATCGGCGCCATGTTCGCGATACTGGTTGACGAGGTCGATGAGCACGATGGCGTTGGTCACCACGATGCCGATCAGCATCAGCAGGCCGATCATCGACGCGATGCCGAGCGCGGTATTGGTGATCAACAGCAGCCCGACCGCGCCGGTCGCCGCGAACGGCACCGAGATGAGCAGGATCAGCGGCTGCAGCAGGGACCGGAAGGTCGCGACCATCACCAGATAGACGATCGCGATCGCCACGAGCATCGCGACCCCGAGCTGGGCGAAGGCCTCGTTCTGTTCGGTGGAGACACCGCCGATGGAGGCCTGTACGCCGGGCGGCAGGGTCAATTCGTCAAGACCCGCCTGCAACGACGCGGTGGCGGCACCGAGATCTCCACCCGTCGGAGTTGCGGTCACCGTCACGGTGCGCTCGCCATCGACGCGACGGATCGACGCGTCACTCGGAACCTCGACGACATCGGCAACCTGGCGCAACAGGACTGCCTGACCCCGGGCATCCCGGATCGCCTCGCTGCGGTCCTGCATGTCCTGCGCCCGTTCCCGTTGGGCGGCGGCATCGATGCGGGACTGGTTCAGTTTGGCCAGCGACTCGTCGGTGGAGGCCAGCTGTTCCCGGAGCTTGTCCCGCGTCTCGCGCAGCTGCTCCAGCTGCGCGTCCCGCTGGGCACGGGCCTGGGCCAGCGCTTCGGCCTGAGCCTGGGCCTGCGCCTCGGCGACGGCCGCGGGGTCCATCGGCATCCCGGCACCCGGTCCGGCCGCACCGCCCATCGACTCGGCGGTGATCGGCGTGGATTCCAGGGTGGTGATCTGGTCGATCAGGTCTGCGAGCTGTTGCTCCAGCTCGGCGCGCCCATCCCGGATCTGCTGTTCCTGCTCATCGAACTGCTCATCGGCCTGGGCGACCTGACGCTCGGTCTCGGCCTCCTGGTCGGCCTGCAACTCCTCGGTGAGCCGCTGCTGCTCGTCCATGGTCTGCTTCTGGGTCACGGGCAGCGCGAGATTTTCGAGTTCCTCACGCGTGGTGATGGGGGCGCGGGACCGGAGCACCAGATTCTGGGTGCGGTCGTTGATGGTGACCTCGCCGGCGGGCGTACCCCGCATCGCCTGCAGGACTGCCGGACCGATCGTGCCCTGATTCATGCCGACCCGGGCCGCATCGGCCTCTCGCACGTTCACCTGGAGCACGGTCCGCTGCTCGGCCAGATTGGACTTGACCTGGGTCATGCCGTCGCGGGACTGCATCATCGCCACGACCTGATCGGATGCCGCTCGCAGTTCGGCCTCGTCCCGGCCGCGGATCTCCACAGCCAGGTTCTGGTCGCCGCCGGCCCCACCGCCGGTGATGACCTCGATCTCGCCGACATCGGGCATGCCGTCCAGGCGGGCCCGCAGGTTGTCGGCGACTTCCCGGCCCCGGGTCCCGGCTTTGAGTGTGACAGAGATATCCGCCTGGTTGGACGACGTGCCCCCACCGGTCATCTGCGACTCGATGCCACCGCTGCCGACCGTGGTCGAATAGGTCTCGACCGCCGGATCCTCGGCAAGAACCCCTTCGACCCGGCGGGCCGCCGCATCGGTCTCGGCCAGGGTCGTCCCGACCGGGAGCTTCTGGGAGATGTTGAGGGAGGTCTCGCCGGCCTCGCCGATGAAGTCGGTCTTGAGCATGGTGGCGCTGATCATCGTGCCCACGAACAGCAGTGAAGCGACCACCAGGGTGATGATCGGCCGGCGCAGCGACCAGCGCAGGGCCGGAAGATAGGCCTTCTGCAGTGGTGTCACTTCGGACTCGTGGGACTCCCTGGCCGGCTCCGCAGCCGTCCTTTCGAGCTGTTTCCGGGTGGGCTTCATGAACCAGTACGCCAGCGTCGGCACCAGCATCAACGACACCACCAGCGAGGCCATGAGAGCCACGGCGACGGTCAACGCGAAGGGCCGGAAGAGCTCACCCACCATCCCACCGACGATGGCGAGCGGCATGAACACCGCAACCGTCGTGATCGTCGACGAAGTCACGGCACCGGCGACTTCCCGGACCGCGGTGACGATCAGCGGGGCTCCGAACTCCTCACCGAGGCCGAGGTGACGCTTGATGTTTTCGATGACGACGATCGAGTCGTCGACCACCCGCCCGACCGCCACCGTGAGGCCCGACAGCGTGAGCATGTTGAGGGTGTAATCACTGGCATAGAGCGCGATGACCGCGATGAGCAGGGACATCGGGATGGAGATGGCGGTGATGATCGTCGACCGAGCCGACCGCAGGAACACGAGAATCACGAGCACGGCCATGAGCAGGCCGAGGCCACCCTCCACCCCCAGATCATGGATGGACTGTTCGATCCACGGCGCCTGGTCGAAGACCGTGGCGAATGCCGTGTTGTCGCCGATCTCGTGACTGATGCCGGGGAGGGCGTCATGCACCGCGTGGGCGACCGTGACGGTGTTTGCGTCCTGGGTCTTGGTGATGAGCAGCGTGAGGGAGGGTTTGCCGTTCACCCTGGAAATGGTCGACTGATCGACCGGCACGTCGGCGACATCGGCCACCTCGCCCAGAGCCACCGGCCCATCGGTGCCCTGCAGCCGAATCCCGCGGATGTCGTCGAGTGATGTCAGGGTCTTGCCGACCTGCACGGAGATGTCCTGGCCGCCGGACGTGATCTGGCCGCCGGGCAGCACCGACGAGTTGGCCTGCAACATCTGGGGGATCTGGCTCGCCTCGACCTTGAGCCGGTCGAGATCCGCCTGGCGGGTGGTGATCACGACCTGGCGCTGCTGCTCACCCGCGATCGTCGCATCGCGAACCCCCGGGATCCCGCGAAGCTGTGGCAACGCGACATTCCTCAGATCGTCGGACAGTGCTTCCGGGTCCTTGGTCGACGACACCGCCATGACGAGCACGGGAATATCATCGAGGCTGCCCACCACAACCTGGGGCTCGACATCGGCGGGCAGCGTCGCGCGGTCGATCGCCCCCCGGATCTTGTTCTCCATGTCGCCGGAGTCGAGTTCATAGGCCCATTCCACGCTGACCTGCGCCGAATTGGTCGAGGAAACCGAGGTCACCGTGTCGACGCCGTCGACTGCCTTGACCGCATCCTCCAACGGCCGGGTCACATCCCGCTCGACCGTGCTCGGCGGGGCACCCGGATAGACCGCCACGACACTGGCGCCCGGCACCGTCAGCGACGGAAAGATCTCCTGCTTGAGCGTCGCCATCGAAAACAGACCGAAGCCGACGATGACGAGAGAGACCAGCATGACCACTGCGCGATTGGCCAGGCTGATCCGGGTGAGGCCCACCATGACTGTTTCTCCGATCCGACGATGCGGATTCACCCTAATCGCGTCGCGGAACCGCTCCTATTTGTTCCCACCCTGAACAAACCCGGATCAGCGGGTCGAATGGAGCCGCAGAAACAACTCGACGGCTTCCTCGGCCCGCGCCTGCAGCGCATCGCCCCCGGGTGGGTCGGCCCCGAGCAGCAGCCCGATCTGAAGGTCACGCACCACCAGGCCATAGAGCACGGTGAAACACTTCTCCGGCTCCGTGCAGTGCAGGTCGCCCGCCGCATGCCGATCGGCCAGATAGCGGGCAACGAGCGGGCCGATCCGCAGCCGACCCTCCGCTCGCAACACCTCCGCGAGTTCCGGGGACCCGATCGCCGCCCGATTCAGCATGAGAGACACGGGTCCCGTCAGCAGGTCCAGCAGTCCCCGCGCGTACGCCACGAGGGTGCCCCGCACGCCCCGCGTTCCGGTCCCGGCCCCGAGCTCGATGTGGATCGCCGCGGCCGACACGTCCGCATTGCGCTGGATCATCCGCCGGATCAGACCGTCGCGATTGCCGAACCAGGCATACAGGGTTTCGGTGGAGGCGCCCGCCCGCCTGGCCGCTCCTGCCATGGTGAAGCGATCCCATCCGGCGGCGGCGAGTTCGGACAGCGCCGCATCAAGAATCGCGTCCTCGCGGCCGGCCCGCTCACCGGCACGCGGGCGTCCCCGCCGCGATCCCGCCAGGCCATCGTCCACGGGATCGTCCTATCGCCCTCCCGCAAGCAGAAGGTGAACTTCCGGTAGCCCCTGGGGAAACACCCCGATGCTGTGATTGAGTCGGAGTCATGAGCCTCCACACGCGCCGAATTCCGGCCCTCGACACCGATGTCTCCGCCCTCGGCTATGGCTGCATGGGCATCAGCTGGGCCTATGTCGCGCCCGAGGATCGCGATGCCGATGCCGGTGTCGCGATCATCGCCGAAGCACTTGCCAGCGGGGTGACCTTCCTCGACACCGCGGATGCGTACGCCTCCGGCCACAACGAGGAGGTCGTCGGTCGCGCGATCGCAGCCGCCGACCCGAAGCCCGTGGTCGCCACCAAGGCCGGGCTCATCGGCAACATCGTCGACGGTGAAGTCGTCATGTCGCGCAACGGCCGACCCGACCACATCAAGGCTGCCTGCGATGCGTCGCTGCGGCGTCTGGGTGTCGAGGTGATCGACCTCTACTATCTTCACCGCGTCGATCTCCAGGTCCCGCTGGAGGAGACCTGGGGGGCGTACGCCGAGCTCGCCGCCGCCGGAAAGATCCGCGCCGCCGGCCTGAGCGAGGTGTCGGTGGCCCAGGCCGAGATCGCGCAGGCGATCCAGCCGGTGGCCGCGATCCAGTCGGAGTTCTCTCTCTGGGCTCGCGATGCCGCCGGCGGTGGGACGACCGCCGACGGCGACGACGCCGGTGACCTGCTCACCTGGACGGCCGAGCACGACGCGATCTTCGTGCCCTTCTCACCGCTGGGCCGCGGCTTCCTCACGGGCAGGGTGACGGCCGCAGACCTGCGGGCCGGCGACTTCCGCACCCAGCTCGGCAAGTGGTCCGGAGACGCAGCCGAGGCGAACCAGCGCATCGTCGATGGCGTACGCCAGGTGGCCGACCGGCACGGTGTCACCCCGGCAGCGATCGCTCTGGCCTGGGTCCTCGCGCAGGGCGACCACATCATCCCCATCCCCGGCACGACCAAGTCGGCAAACCTGCAGGCCAACCTCGCCGCGGCGGGCGTCACCCTGTCGGCCGACGATCTGGCCGAGCTCGATGGGCTTCCGCCGGCTGTGGGCGGCCGCTACTGAGGATTACTCCGCCACCCCCTCTGTGCAGAATTGTCGACATCTGCCACTCTTGACCGCATGGGATTGCTCGACTGGTTGAAGCCCGGCCGCCGCGAAACGAAGCGTGAGATCTCCGTCACGAGATCAGCTCTCGAAGAGGCGCACGATCCGGACACCGGTTCGAACGCCGTGACACGGCTGATTTCGAGCCTGCTCGCCGTCGGAATCGACGGCAGGGGCCCGTTCGCCTCCGCAGCCAGGCTGGCCGACAAAGCGCTGGAGGCCAGCAACGGTGACATCAACAGGGCCATCTCGTCCGTCGTCGCCAAGCATGTGCGCGGCGGCGCGGCCGGCGGGTTCATCACCAGCCTCGGCGGCTTCGTGACCATGCCCGTGGCGATCCCCGCCAACGTATTCGAGTTCTATGTCCAGGCCACCCGCATGGTCGGATCGATCGCTCACCTGCGGGGCTATGACGTCTCCCGCGACGAGATCCGCACCGCCGTCCTGCTCACGCTTGTCGGCAATGACGCCACCGAAGCGCTCCGCGAATCCGGCGTACCCGTCGGTGCCCTCGGCGGCGGCGCCGTCACCTCCCTGCTCGTGGGTCGGCTGCCGAAGTCCGCGCTCATGGTGATCAACAAGGCCGTCGGGTTCCGCGTCCTGCGCTCGGTCGGCGAGAAGACCCTGGCCCGGTTCGGCCGCCTCGTGCCGGTCGCCGGCGGCGTACTCGGCGGCGCACTCGACGGCTGGCTCATGCGTCGCATCGCCAAATCCGCGCGCAAGGAATTCCCCCAGCGCTGATCTTCGCGCACGTGCCGGCGCTGCGGATCGCGTTGAAGGATTTTGGCGCCCTGGTGGGCCAAATCCTTCAATGCGATTCAGGCCTCGATCCGCGGGGTGTCGAGGCTGCTTTCTGGCCTTGCTTCCGCACCGGAAGCAATTGCATACGGCGCCAAGCGCATCCCCCAAGGTCGAACGGATCCCCGCCCGGGCGAGGTGGGCCGGGCGGTGGCCGGGCTCAGCAGACCCGACGCATCCAGCCGTGGGCATCGGGCAGGTCACCATGCTGGACCCCGAGCAGGTGCTCCCGCAGCGTGAGGGCGGCCGACCCTGGCTCCCCGGCACCGACGGTCACCTCGAACCCCTCCCCCGCAAGCGCGACGATCGGGGTGATGACCGCGGCGGTGCCGGCCGCGAAGACCTCGACGATCTCACCGGAGCGGCAACCCGAGACGAGTTCCTCCAGAGGGATCTCGCGCTCGACAGGCACGAGCCCGTGCTCGGGCGCCAGCGTGAGCACGGAATCCCGGGTCACGCCGGGCAGGATCGTGCCGAGTCCGGGAGTCACCAACTCCCCGGAGCGGGTGATGAGGACGATGTTCATCGTGCCGGCCTCTTCGAGGATGCGCCGCTCGGGCGGCCCGGACGTATAGAGCACCTGATCACACCCCTGCTCCTGCGCCTCGGTCTGCGCGAGGAGGCTGCCGGCATAGTTGCCGCCACACTTCGCATCACCGGTGCCGCCGACGGCAGCGCGGGTGTATTTGGTCGTCACCCAGAGGCGGATGCCCTTGACCCCACCGGAGAAGTACGCCCCAGCGGGCGAGGCCACCGTGCAGAACGTGGCCGTCCGCGACGACCGCACGCCCAGGAACGCCTCGGAGGCGAACTCGATGGGCCTCAGATAGAGACTGGCCTCGTCCCCGTGCGGCGGCACCCAGTCGGCCTCGACCCGCACGAGTTCGTCCATTGCCTCGAGGAACAGCTCGGGCGGGAACTCCGGCAGGGCCAACCGGCGGGCCGAGCGGGCGAACCTGGCCGCATTCATGTCGGGGCGAAACAGCTGCAGGGAGTCGTCCGCATGCCGATAGGCCTTGAGCCCCTCGAAGATCTCCTGCCCATAGTGCAGGACCCCTACCCCCGGATGCATGGAGAACGGCTCCAGCGGGCGTACGCGCAACTCCTGCCACCCCTCGTCGACCGTCCACTCGGCTGTGGCCATGTGGTCGGTGAAGAACCGTCCGAAGCCCGGATCGGCGAGGATTTCGGCGCGCCGCTCGGCAGGGGTGGGCGCGGTAGTGGTGGTGATGCTGAACGACATGCGGAAATCGTAGATCCGCCGTTCCGATTTAGTAGGGCGTCCTAGTAAATGGCCGCCGCTGATCCCGGCCGTCTCGAATGCATAACGGAATGGGGACTTGGTCGGCAACCAGCTCAGACCGTTGATTCGGCGTCGCCTCACGTTTACCGCTCGTCCCGAGATCGGACCCGGGGTTGACCTTGAGTGAGGACTGTCCCAGTCGGCCGATGGCTTGCAGCGTGCTCGCTTGGGCCGGGATCTTCGCTCTAGGAGTTTATCGTGACCGTTCTGCGTTCTCTGCGTACCAAGTCCATCCTCGCGGCTGCGGCCGCCGGCCTCCTCTTCCTCTCCGCGTGCGGCGAATCCGCCTCGGCCCCGAGCTCCGGCTCGGGTGCCTCCGGCGAGGGCAAGACCACCATCGTGTTCGCCGCGGTTCCGTCGGAGGAGTCGACCTCGCTGCAGGCCGAATACGACACGATCATCAAGCTCACCGAGAAGGACACCGGCAAGAAGGTGGAGTCCCAGAACGCCACCGACTATGCCGCGGTCATCGAGGGCCAGCGCGCCGGCAAGATCGACATCGCCGCCTAAGGCCCGTTCTCCTACAAGATCGCCAAGGACGGCGGCGTACCCGTCGAGCCGCTCGGCTCCCTGGTGGACGCTCCGGATGAGAAGCCGGGCTACTACTCGATCGGCTGGGTCAAGGCCGACAACACCGAAATCACCTCCATTGACCAGATGAAGGGCAAGAAGATCTGCTTCGTCGACAAGGCGTCGACCTCGGGTTATCTCTATCCCTCCGCCGGCCTGCTCGGCGCCAACATCAACCCCGAAACCGACATCACCCCGGTGATGGCGGGCGGCCATGATGCCTCGCTGCTGTCGATCAAGTCCGGCCAGTGCGACGCGGGCTTCGCCTATGAGGCCATGCAGACCCAGATGGTGACCAAAGGCCAGCTCGCCCAGGGCGAGGTCAAGGAGATCTGGCGCTCGGAGCAGATCATGGGTTCGCCCATCGCGATGAACACCGAGACCCTCGACTCGGACACGCAGGACAAGCTGCGCGCCATGGTCGCCAAGGCCAACAAGCCCGAGATGGTCGCCGCCGGGATCTGCACCGACGAAGCCTCCTGCAACCTGCCCGAAGAGTCGAAGTGGGGCATGGTCAAGGTCGCCGACTCCGACTATGACGGCGTCCGCAAGGTCTGTGACCTGACCAAGGCCGAGGCCTGCAACAAGGCCTGACGCGGATACCTCACCAAGGAGAGCTGAAAGATGAACACCGCTCCGGTCACCTTCACAGGCGTCACCAAGCAGTTCAACCCGGCCGTGCGCGGCCTCGACGACGTCACGGTGTCGTTCGCACCCAACAAGGTCACGGTCCTGCTCGGTCTGTCGGGTTCGGGCAAGTCCACGCTCCTGCGCCACGTCAACGGTCTGCAGCGCCCCACCTCGGGCACGATCCAGACCCTGGGTGTGGGCGTCGAGACGCGCTGGTCGAGCGAGGGGTCACCGTGGCCGAGTTCCCCACCACGCTGGAGGCGGCCGAACGCGCCCGCGCGTGTGGGTTGCTCACGGTCGCAGGGGCGCCGAACCTGATGCGGGGTGGCTCGCACGCCGGCAATGTCTCGGCTCGGGAGCTCGCGCGCCGGGGCCTCCTGGATGCCCTGGCGTCCGACTATCTGCCCACGGCACTCCTGGGCGCGGTCGCCGTGGCGGCACCCGAGGTCGGGCTGCCGGCTGCCGTGCGCCTTGTCACCGAGGGCCCGGCGCGCGTGGTGGGGCTCGACGATCGCGGCCGCCTGGAGCCCGGGTCCCGCGCCGATCTGGTCCTTGTGTCCGACTCAACCGGACCCTGGCTCCGGGTCGCACGGACGCTCCCTGCACACACCGGAGCCGATCGCTGACACCCCCCGATTGGCAGCGACCGGCTCTGTGTGAGGGCGAAAGAACAGATACCCCCACAGCTCACCTTTCACCTCACCCGCAAAGCCGCCGCAAAGGATGAGCAAAGGGCGTGCGGGAGTCGTTAGGATCGGGGGGTGACTACCCTCGGGTCCTTTGCCCTCAACGCCGCGACACCCCCCGTGCGCGTGCTCCTGCTCGGGCCCGTGACGATCGTCCGCCCCGACGGAGTGCAGCAGCTCGGAGAGCGCCAGCGCGCTGTGCTGACCGTCCTCGCAAGCCGGCTCGGCGAGGTCGTGCCGACCGATCGGCTGATCGAACGCGCCTGGGACGGCAATCCCCCGAAGAGCGCGGGCGCTGCGCTCCGCGTCCATGTCTCAAAGCTCCGGGCCGCGCTGTCGATCGAGACGATCGCCCTGGAACACACAGGCGTCGGCTATTGCATCGACCCGACCCTGGTCACAACGGATGTCATCCAGCTCGGTGACCTGCTGGACCGGATCGCCGCCAGCGAGCCGGCGGAGTCACTGCCGCTCATCGAGGAAGCCCTCGCCCTGTTCCGGGGTGACCCCATGCTTGAACTCGACGACGAGGAGAGTCTCGCCGAGGCCGAGTCGCTCCTGGCCCAGCGGGACCAGCTGCGCGAGGACCAGGTCGAGGCGATGATCGCGCTGGGCCGGGATGCGGCCGCGGCCGTGACGGCCGCGGAGCTCGTGCGCGCCGACCCGCTCAACGAACGCCGGACGCGCCAGCTCATGCTGGCCCTCTATCGCACCGGTCGCCAGGCCGATGCCCTCGCGGCGGGCGGACGACTGCGCGACCTGCTCCGTGAGGACCTCGGAGTCGACCCCGATCCCGAAACGCGTCGGCTCGAGGTGCGGATTCTGCGGCAGGACCAGTCGCTGTTGCGACCCCGCGCGGGGTCACCCGGCCCGGACCGTTCGCAGGAACCCACCCGCCCGCGGCGGGCCGACGGCCGAATCAGTGTCCCCGTGCGCATGCTGGTCGCCGAGCGGCTCGTGGATGTCTCCCCGGTTGCCCAGGACCTGGCCGGCCTGATCGCCGCACTCGACGACCTGGCCTATCCGGACGTGCTGGTCAGCGCCTCCGGCCAGCCGGACACCGTCGTCGCCCGCGCCCTCACCGAACTCGCGTCCCGACACCTGATCGTGACACCCGGTCCGGACAATCCGGTCACCCTGCAACGGCCCGAATTCGCCACGGCGCTCATGGAAGCGAGTGAGGAGCCCGGCCGGACGGCGCTCCACGACCGGGCTGCCGATGCCCTCGGTGAGGTTCTCGACCCGACCCCGTCGGTGCTGACCGCGATCGCCTGGCATCGTCTCGACGCGGCCGGCGGCACCGCAGCAACCCACTCCGCAGAGGACTGCGAGCGCGCGATAGGCGCGGTCGCCCAGGCCGCCGCGAGCTGCCTCGACGCGGGCTTCCCGGCCGCAGCCCAGGAGTTGTGCGCCGCCGCCCTCGAACTCGACCTGACGGAGACGGCTCGGGTCGATCTCACCCGCCTCCACATCCACTCGCTGATCGGCCAGGGCCTGGTCGACCGCGCCGAGGAGGAATGGACGGACGCGGTCGAGGCCGCCCGCCGGCTCGGCGACTCCGAGCGATTCGCGCTGACCGTCCTCACCCGCACGTGGGTGACCCGCAGCGTGATGGTCCAGACCAACCTTCCCGAGGTTCTCGCCGAGGCCGAACGCGACCTCGGTCCGGGATCCAGCGCGCTCCGCGTGCGGGTGCAGGCGACGATCATGCTCGAGAACACTGTGCCCGGACGCATTCCACCGAGTGACGCGCAGCTGCACCAACTGCGGGATGCGGCCGAACAGATCGGCGACCCCGAATCGCTGCGGTTCGTCCTGTTCGCCGAACACGCCCGGCTCCGCGGCTCCCCCGATGCAGAGCGTCGTGAGGAGGTCGGCCGGGAGTTGCTGCGCCTGAGCGCGGATTTGCCGGAGTGGGAATCGCGGGCCCTCGCCGAACAGGCGCATGACCATTTCGTGCGGGGTCGCTTTGCGGAGGTGCCGGCCCTGCTCGAGCGGCTCGACGCCGCCGCGACCGGCCCGCTCCAGGAGCGCG
Organism: uncultured Enemella sp.; assembly: GCA_964515145.1. Taxonomy (GTDB): domain Bacteria; phylum Actinomycetota; class Actinomycetes; order Propionibacteriales; family Propionibacteriaceae; genus Enemella. The sequence continues at coordinate 29,768 of CAZEVN010000015.1, read as the reverse complement.
CCCGCTGGCTGCGCCAGCTGATCCAGACCTCGCTGCACCGGGATCTCGGGCGCTTCGACGAGGCCGATCGCGAAGCCGAGGCGGCGCTGCTCCGGGGAGCCGCCGCCGGCATCCCCGATGCGATGGCCGCCGAGGCGACCCACCGCCTGATCAGCATGCTGCTGCGGGATTCGACCGTCGGCTTCCTGCCGGCGCTCGAACGGTTCCTGGCAGCGGCTCCCCACAACCCGGTAACCCCGGTCGCGATGGCGCTCGCGCTCGCTCAGGCCGGCCACGTGCGGGAGGCCCTCGCCAGCCTGGAACGCGTCGTGCCTGCGGTGCTCGCATCGCCCACCACGGAGTTCACCCTCTATATCCTCGCCCTCGCCACCGAGGCGCTCTGGGCGGGTGCGCCCGGCCCCCGCGCGCTCGTCGAGCAGATCCATGTCCGGGTGCTGCCCCACTCCGGTCAGTGGATCGCCATGGGCCTGGTCAGCAGTTCAGTCGGGCCGGTCAACCGGATTCTGGGCCAGTTGTCGGCCCTGGCCGGGCGCACCGAGCAGGCCCGCGATGAGTTCATGGCCGCCCAGGAGGAGGCGACCCGTGCAGGCTCGCCAGTCTGGCAGGTGCGGACCGCGGCGGACCGCACCCGGGTCGAACCCATGACGGTGGCCGAGGCGTTGAGCGACGAGTTCGAACCGCTGGCCGATCGTCTGGGCATGCAGGCCAGCGTGGCGGTCTTCCAGCGCGTACGCCCGGCGATCGCCTAGCGGAGCGGCTTGGGCTCCTGCGGCTGCATGAGCGTCCGTCTGGCTCTTCAGCTCCCGCTGGCGTCTTGAGCTTGCGCCAACCTCTTGAGCTTGCGCCCCACCGCAATCAGCTTGTCCTCGCGTCTAAGGCTCCCCGTGCACCGGGGGCGGAGTCGGCGAGGGCAAGCTGAAGGGAATTCGGGCCGAGGAAGCGCAAGCTCAAGCGGCTAACGGGCGCTGACTGCCGGGAACGCACGCTGAGTGACGGACTTTCTCCCGCGATTTCACGTTTCTGAGGGTTCGGCAGTGTCGGTACGCCTGCACCAGCGGGAGGGCAAGCTGAATGGGGCGACCAGAGAGCGTCACCTGTGGCCAGCTGGCTGAGTCACAGACCAGATCAGACCCGACACGCCAGCGGACGGCGCCGGTCGCGGCAAATGGCACGACATGGTCCCCGACACCGCGCGCCCCCATCGAACTCGTGCCATATGACACATCAGCCCGAGCCGCCCGGCGTGTCATCGGCGCTGACCAGCACCACCTCACGGAACGAGCTCCCGGACGCCTGCGGAAGTGACCCTGACAAGGAGTCAGCTCAAGAAGGCCGACGTCAGCCCCGATAGGGAATCGGAGCCACGAAACGGGCAGCGACCTCGAACGACGGCGAGCGATAGAGGTCGCCGGGCGTGACCAGGTTGGGGTCGACGACCTGCTCACCGATGCCCGGGTGGTCGGGGCTGACCCGATCCTCGACGACCCCGGCCATCTGCCGGATCGCGCGCTCGGGCGACCGCCGGCCGACACGCCGGGTGGACCGCCAGGGCAGCGGTTCGAGAACCTCGATCTCCAGGCCGGCCGCGGCATAGACCCGATAGACGAACTCGGAGCAGGTCAGCTTGTGGGCGCAGTCGTTGCGGCGGACCATGTCCACGCCCCGCGCCGCAGCGGCGAGCGAGCCGCACAGCATGCGCCACCCGCGCGGGCCGAGGCCGAACTTGTGATTGTGATAGGCCCGCAGCAACGTCGAGGGAGCGAGCGCGACCAGGTCGAGCATCTCGAACTCGGCCCCGCGCTCGATATAGCCGTCGACAGAGTCCCGGATTCGATCCATCCGTTCGGACGCCCCCGGCAACCGAAGCGCCAGCACGCTGTGGATGTAATCCGGGTCCAGCAGCTCCGCGAGCGGGGTGACCGCGACGGCATCCCGCCCGATGGGCAAGGTCGCGTCGGCCGCCTCGGTTTCACTCACCACGATGGCGCAGTGACTGCAGGGGGCGTTGTCGGCGAATTGGATCAGGGCTCCCGCATGCTGGAGCTTGTCGAACAGGAGCAGGTCGCCCGGGGCGAGGGCATCGATAAACCTGCCCCGGTCATCCGTGAGCATGCAATCAGCCTAGCGACGCGAGGACCGAGGGCCTGTCCCGTTTCCTATTGCTGGACCCGGGTCGCGAGGTCGGCGATCTCGGCCAGGTCGCGCACCGACTGATCATTGGTACGCCGCGCTGCGGCCGCCGCGTCCACCGCGATCTGGGGATGGGTGCGATGCTCGCTCCACGGCCCACCCCGGAATTCCTCCGACAGCGCGGCCGCCGCCACGCTCGCCGCGAGGTATGGGTCGGCCCGGTCCGGGGAGGGTGCCATCGCGAAGCCCATCAGTTCGGCCCGCCGCTCGACCGCTGCACCGGTGTCGGGGTGGAGATAGCGGACGGTGGCGATGGCCAGCGGTTTGGTGGGCGCCGCCCCGGGGCGGAGGGTGATCTCATAGAGCGCGGTCGCGGAATGCCCGGCACCCAGTTCACCGCCGTCGACCTGGTCATTGCGGAAGTCCTCGTCGGCGACGTCGCGGTTTTCATAGCCGAGCAGACGATAGGTCGCGACCTGATCCGGGTCGAACTCGACCTGGGCCTTGGCATCACGCGCAGTGACGACGAGCGTGCCGGTCAGGTTCTGGGTGAAGACGCGCCGGGCCTCGTTCTCGTTGTCGATATAGGCATGGAACCCGTTGCCCTTGTCGGCGAGCTGTTCCATCAGCCGGTCGTTGTAGGACCCCAGCCCGAACCCCACCGTCACCAGATCGACCTTTTGTTGCGCAGCCTTGCCGATGGTGTCGAGGATGGCCTCGGGACCGGTGTTGCCGACGTTGGCCACCCCGTCCGACAGCAGGACCACGCGGTTGAGGTCGCCCTCCTTGCGGTGCTTCAGCGCCGACTCATAGCCGAGCTTCAGGCCCGCCTCGGCGTTGGTTGAACCCTCGGTCTGCAGGTCGTCGATGGCGCCGGTGATGCGGCCGCTGTGGCGTACCTCTGTGGGGTCGAGCACCATCCGCGTCCGATCCGAATAGACGACGATCGCCACCGTGTCGTCGGGGCGGAGCGATCCGACCAACTGGTTCAGCGAGGTCTTGACGAGGTCGAGCTTGTCGGCGCCCTGCATCGAGCCGGAGACGTCGATCACGAAGGTGAGATGCGCACGCGGGCGGGAGGCCTGATCGACGACCGCGGACTGTACGCCGACGCGGACGACCCTGGTGTCGGGGGCCTCCAGCCACGGCACCGCGGTGCCGTCGATCTGGACGCCGAGCCCGTCCGCCGGAGGCCGGTAGCCCTGGTTCAGGTAGTTGACGAACTCCTCGGTCCGGACCTCCGCCGGGGTGGGCCGCATTCCGGCGTTGAGCTGCGCCCGCGTACGCGTGAACGAGCCCGTGTCCACATCCAGCGCGAACGTCGACCGGCTGTCCTCGCGCGTGTCGACGGTCGGGTTCTGGTCGACGGGGCGGCGGGTGGGGTCGACGGGTACGCCGGGTTCGCGCGCATCCCCGGCTCCCTGGGTTGCAACCGAGATGGGGGCCGCCTCTCCTCCGGCCGTGCGGGACGCGGTGCCCGTGCACCCGGTGGCGAAGACAGCGGCAGTGAGTGACGCGGCAATCACGAGCGGGAGCCGGCGAGAGAGGCGGGCGGGACGGATGGGGTGGCGCATGGAGTCCTCCTTTGTCACCCCTCCCGACGCAAAAGACCCTGCTCTCGGTTCTGCGCAATTCGCCTGGTTTTCAGACCGGTCGACAACTAGTCTGAATACATGAGTTCGATCGGTGCCTACGAAGCCAAAACCCATCTGCCCCGGCTGCTTGACGAGGTCGAGCAGGGCGCTGCTTTCGTCATCACGCGCCATGGCCGGCCGGTCGCCCGACTGGTTGGCGTACGCGGTCTCCCGGCGACCAGCGATGCCACCGCCGCATTCGCCCGGGCCCGCCGCGGGCTGTCGCTTGGCATGCCGGTCGCCGACGCAATCGCCGAAGGGCGTCGATGAGCTTCGAGAAGGACCGCGAAGGCGGGATCACCCTGGATGCCTCAGTCGCATTGGCCTGGTGTTTCGAAGACGAGTGGTCCGCCGAGGCCGACGAGGTGCTGCGTCTCGTCCAGTCCGACGGAGCACTCGTGCCGCCTCTGTGGGACCTGGAGATCGTCAACGTTCTGTTGGTGGCTGAGCGACGTGGACGCATCACGCCGGCCGACACGATCCGCTTTCTCGCGTTGTTCGACGCCCTGCCGATCGAGATCAGCGAGAGCGACCCACCGATGACCGAACTTGCTGCGATCGGGCGAACCCATGGGCTGAGCGCCTACGACTCGGCCTATCTGCTGGCGTCACTCCGGTCCGGGTGGCCGCTCGCCACCCTGGACGAGCGGCTGCGCGAGGCGGCGAAAGCAATCGGTTGCGCCCTGGTTCTGGGGTGATTGAGTCACCCGCGCGAGGCCACCCTCGCGACCCAGCGCCGCTGCCAGGGCATTTCCACCGCCCGCGGGTGATAACGCTCCCGGATGAGACCGATCGCCGCGTCGGGCTCGAGCCCGTCCAGCACGGCCAGGGCGGCGAGCACGCTGCCGGTGCGACCGACTCCTCCGCCACAGGCGACTTCACACCGTCGGTCGGCGAGGCGGGCGTACAATTCCCCGATCACCTGGCGCGCATCCGATCCGTCGAGCGGCACCCAGAAATCCGGCCACCGCAACCAGATCGACGACCAGTCCGTAACCTCGGGTGATTGCCCGCGCAGATAGACGGCGAAGTCCGGCGACGTTCCCGCGGGAACGCCCGCGCGCAAGCTTCGGCCGCGAACGGTCAGACCCGACGGCAGTTCGATCACCCCGGGTCCTGGGCTCCACATCGTCTACGCCTCCTCGCGCGAACTTCAAATGCAAATCCGATTTAAAGTTCGCGCTCCGCTTTCTTCTCCCCGGCCCGCACAGGAACGGTGATGGTATTGCCGTCGGCGGGCCTGGGGCAGGTGGCGTGGTCGGTGAACGCGAACCACATGTTGATGGTCCTGTTGAAATCGAGGACGACCTGACCGTCGGCATCGGGCCAATCGAACTTGAGCTGGCGCCACGCCTCGGTCTCGTCGCCGTTGGTCGGATCGTGGAACTCGATCGAGGGGCCGGTCTTGATGTTGGTGGCGGCCAGTCGCTGGGGCTGACCGTCGAGCTCGAACACTACGTCGCCCACATAGGGCAGGTTCTGGCGGAGTTCCGGCTTGTGGGTGGCGACGTCGATCTTGGTGCCCTCGGGCTTCGGCTCGAAGCGGGCGGCGATGACCCAGGCGGGGTCGTGGTCGAACGTGGGTACGCCCCGGAAGCTCTCCCTTTGGGCCGACGATTCCCGGCGCATCCGGATCGCGAGGCGGCCACCCCGGCGCAGGAGCTCGATGTCGGTGCCGTCGTGTGTCGCCCACGGCACGCGGGCGGTCTCGGCCACGGTCTTCACCGAGCGTCCGTCGACCGTCTCGCCGTCGACGACCAGACCATCGGCCGCCGTGGCGTCGAGGAAAGCGTCCGTGCCGTCGGTCGACCAGCGGCCGGGCAGCCCGGAGACCTCCTCCGGCTCCGGACTCAGCCAGTGGAAGCCCGTGAGCGTGAGCCAGCCGAACGGGCTCGCCAGCTCGGCCTCACGCTTCGCGCGGAACTCCTGCCAATCGGACACTGCGGACATCGCACACCTCCACCGAACTCGACCCGGTCTCCGCAACCCTAGCGCCGGGCCCGACCCCGGACGGGCCGGCGTACGCCGGGGGATCGAGCCTGCGTACGCCTCGGGGAAACTCAGCCGCCCGCAGACAGCGCCATCAACGCGTCGAGGTCCGCCAGGGCGATCCGGCGCCCGCCGGGGCGCTGGATGATGACCTTCGAATCACTGAGTCGCCGCAGCTGGCGGCTCAACGACTCGGGCGTCGTGTCGAGCAGGGAGGCGATCTCCTTCTTGGCCAGCGGCAGCTCGACCTCCGGCAGTCCGTCGACCCGCGAGGTCGGCAGCGTCATCAGATAGTCGGCGAGGCGGGCGGAGACGTCGGCGGAGATCACGGCCGCCAGCCGGGTCTCGGTTTCGTCGAGGCGACGGCTCACGGTCTGCAGCATCCGCACGGCGATGCTGGGGTGGCGTCGGACGAGCTGGCCGAGCTCGGCATGGCGGAAGACGCACATCGACCCGGCCTCGAGCGCCGTCGCGAAGTGGTCGGGCCGGTCCCCGTTCAGGAACGCCGACTCGCCACCGAAGTCGCCGGGGCCGAGGATGCGCACGATCTGCTCATGCCCGTCGCCGCTGATCCGCGAGACCTTCACCCGTCCGGTGTGCACGACCATGAGCTGGGAAGCATCCCCGCCGGGGACATAGATCGGCTCGTCCCGTTTGAAAGGTGTGGGCCGGGCGACGGACGCGACATCGCGCTGCTCGGCATCGCTCAGGTCGGCGAAGATCGGCACCAGCGATACACACAGCACTCCGTGGCTCATGACCTCAGTTCCTTCAGGTCGGTGATGTGCCTGCCTTTGCTGACCCTGACAGGAACGGACAGCCCGGGCGTGGCGAGCAGCACCCACGGGACGCCGGCGGCGTCGGCCGCCTCCGCATCGATGGCGCGATCCCCCACCGCCAGGCACTCAGAGGAGACGAGTCCGTGCCGCTGGATCGCCAGCTGGTGCATCGCCGGATCGGGCTTGCGCGGGAACCCGTCGGGCGCGCAGATGAGGTCGTCGACGATCAGGCCATGCCCCTGCAGCAGGTCGGACGCGCTGACGCGGTCGCGATGGGTGACAACAAGGTTGAGGCCGCCGCGGTCGCGGACGTACGCCAACAGCTCCCGCGCACCGCTCATCACCGGAGCGGGGGTGGTGCGCCAGCTGAGCTTGAGCGCGGCGTACGCCTCGGCGAATCGGGCCTCCGGGATCGCGAACCGGCGCGCCAGCTCGGCCCCGGCCTCGGCGATGGAGCGGCGGGTGAGGAGGGATACGTCGCCGAGAGGAATGTCATGGCCATGGTCACGACACACCTCGACGAACGTCCGATCGACCGCCGGATAGGTGTCGATCAACGTCCCGCCCATGTCCCAGATCAGGTGCCGCCACATCACGGCGTCCATTCTGGCGGATGTCACTGGACGGCGATGACGACCCGTCCACGGGTGCGGCCCTCGAGGATCCGGTCGGCCAGCTCGGGGATCTCGTCGAACCCATGGGTCTCGGTCATCGAGTCGAGCATCGGCAGGGGCAGATCAGTCGCGAGCCGCCGCCAGGCCTCCTCGCGGCGCGCCCTCGGGCACATCACCGAATCGATCCCGAGCAGCGACACTCCCCGGAGGATGAACGGCATGACCGTGGCCGGCAGGTCGGGCCCGCCGGCGAGCCCACACGCCGCCACCGCGCCCGCGCGCTGGGTCTGGCTGAGGACGTTGGCGAGGGTGGTCGACCCGACGGTGTCGATGGCTCCTGCCCACCGTTCCGGGCCGAGCGGCTTGCCTGGTTCGGTGAACTCGGACCGGTCGACGATGGCGCTCGCGCCGAGGGAGCGAAGATAATCGTGGGTTTCGGCGCGCCCCGTGGAGGCGTGCACCTCATAGCCGAGTTTCGCGAGGACCGCGACGGCGACGCTCCCGACCCCGCCACCAGCACCCGTCACGAGCACGGGACCGGACCAGCGGCGTACGCCCGCGTCCTTGAGCGCCAGGACGCTCAGCATCGCGGTGAACCCAGCCGTGCCGATCGCCATGGTCTGGGCGAGCGCCAGACCCTCCGGTTTCGCCACCAGCCACTCCGAGCGCACGCGCTGTCGCGTCGTGTAGCCACCCGGATGCGTCTCCGACAGCCCCCAACCGGTGAGCACGACCTGATCGCCGGGCTTCCAATCGGGTGACGCCGACTCGGCCACGGTGCCGGCCAGGTCGATGCCGCAGACCATGGGCAGGCTCCGCGCAATGCGGCCCTTGCCCGTGACGGCGAGCCCGTCCTTGTAGTTCAGCGACGAGTACGCCACATCCACCGTCACATCGCCCTCGGGCAGATCGGCATCGGTGAGATCCACGCGCTGGGCGGGACCCTTCTCGATCAACTGGTACGCGGGATAGGCCATGGCTCCTCCAGGATGCGTCGGTCGATTCCTCGATCACATCATGGCCGGAGCCACCAAGACGAGTTGTCCGGAAATCCTGTGACAGTTGGGGTCCCAGAGGTATCAGCAGGCCGGGAACTGGTCACGGAACGCCGGGCTGCCACCCGCCCGGGTGAACTCCGACTCGCATTTGCTGGACGGAAAACCCGTATAGAACGTCCACCTGTCACCAGCGGCCTTCAGCAGCATGCCGCTGTCACCGGGGTCCGGGCTGGTGAGATAGGCCCAGCCGTCGAGGCAGACGGCAGACAGCTTGGAGTCATCCGCCCGAGGAACACTCGCCTGGCGCAACGCTGACCGCATGGCCGGCGTCACGGCGCAGGACGTGTCCGGATAACGCCGGGTGACTTCGAACATGCCGCGGATGCTGGTCGACGAGGCGCTGAAGGTGGAGAAGAACGTGTCGGCCCTGGCGTCGGTGACGACGAGCATGATGACGCCATCGGCCGATATCGCATCGACGCCCCAGGCGGTCTTCTCCTGGACCGTCCACGGTTCGCTGAGCTCCCCGTTCGAATAGGACCGCAGCCCGTCCTCGCACATGGCCAGGGTCATCGTGAAGCCCGTGCCGCGCAGGGAATCGCGTCCTTCCATGGCCCAGGCCGCGCCGGCACAGGGCACCCAGTCGGCGGATTTTGAGGGCAGGCACGTGCACAGCGCGATCCCCGTGACGACACCATCCTTCACCTCGACCGACCACCCCAGGCCCGCCACCTCGTCGGCGACATAGACGCGGGTTTCTCCGCCCCCGGGGGTGGGGGTGATCCGGACAGGGGGTCCGAGCACGGAGAGTGCCGATTCGGGTACGCCCAGTGCGAGCCCGTCGATGGACTTGCCGCCGACGAGGGCGATGCTCTGCAGGATACCGTTCGCGAACAGCCAGCGGCAGTCCCGCCAGGACACCTGGACCTGGGCGTCACCGGGAACGGCCGGGAAATCGGGGTGGCTGCGCCGGATCTCGTCGGCCTTCTGGCCGGGGCGGATCTGGGAGAGCCCGCGTGGGGACAGGAGGGTCGCCGCGTACGCCGGGTCGCGCATGGCCTCGAGGCGGCTGCCGAGCTGCGCAGCGGAGTCCGCGGTCACATAGACGCCCCCGCCGCGCTGGGCGATGCAGGCGAGCTGGGGCGACGAGGCGCGGACGCCGATCGTGGAGATGACGAGGTTCGGGTGAGCCGCAACCAGGCCGGCAGCGGTCTCGCACGGGTCCGGCGGCGCACACGAGTCCTCACCGTCGGTGATCAACACCATGTGTGCCCCAGCCGCGGGAACCGACTCCCCCGCTTTGGCCAGCGCGCCCGAGATCGGGGTCCAGCCGCGGGGCCGGAGGCCGTCCACGGCGGCCCGAATGCCCGCCCTGTCGTTGCCCAGGGGCACTTTCACCGAAACGTCGCTGCACGCCTGCGGCGTCAGCGGAGCGTCCTCGGCGGTCTGGTCGCCATAGGTAACCAGCGCCACCGGCGTGTCAGCGGGCAAGTGCTCCAGGAACGCGCGCGCCGCACCCTGGGCCGCAGTCATGCGGGTCTCGCCGCCGCCCATGTCGGCTGTGCCCATCGAGCCCGAGCCGTCGAGGACCAATACGACCGGCTGCGCCTTGGGTTCGGCTGGGGCTGAGGCCGAAGTTGTTGCCGCAGGAGCTGCTTGGTCGGCCGGCGTCGGGTCCACGTTCGCCCCCGGCCTGTCGAGCGGAATGGAGCAACCGGCGAGGACAAGGGCGAGAAGCGCGCTCGGAACTGCAGCGCTGAGGCGTACTCCGAAGGATGACCTGCGCAACATGACCTCCGGGCGACCTGGGCTCTCTGTCGCGAATGTTAGGACCGGAGGTTCCGGGTGTCATGTCCCCAAAATGGGGTACGCCCGCGCGTCAGGCCTGTGAACCCTCGGCCGGGTCGGAGTCCTGCGCCTGGGCCTCGGCCGACTTGGGCTCGGACTTCTTGCGGCGCTCGTCGGCAAAACGCTGCTGGGCCCCCTGCTTCGTGAGGCCATAGACCGCGCCGATCTTGCTCCAGCTCGTGCCCTGTTCCCGAGCGCGCCTCACCTCCGCCTGCTCCAGCTTCTCGGCGGCAGCCCGGACGGTGCGGGCAGCAGTGATCCGGGCAATCGTGCCGTCGGCCGCGGTCAGGTCCGCGAGGCCCTGCTGGAGGTCATCACGAGGATTGGGCTTGCTCACGGAGACCAGCATACGACGCGCCGCGACAACTGTTTGTTGACAGTTCCGTCAAGTGATGCTTGATTATGGTCAAGTCAAGGTTGACGAAAGGGGGCGAACATGGCGAAGAAGTCCGACAAGAAGGATAAGAAGAAGGACAAGAAAGACAAGAAGGACAAGAAGTCGAAGAAGAACAAGAAGAAGTGACTTCTCGACGAATGACGATCAAGCGGCGTGGGGCCCAGCCCCGCGCCGCTTGTCCTTTGCCCGGGCACTCGGGGCTTCTCGCTACCGGGCCCCAGCCGACCGCGGCACGCCGACGGGCCAAGCCAGGACGCGGCATTTGGCACGACTTCGCCCACGACACCGCGCGCCGCTCGTGAACTCGTGCCATCTGGCACATTGCCAACCCCGCCCCGGCGCGCCGCAGGACATCGACGTGTGGAGAAGTCCCACGACGGCCGCATTCGAGAATGCGACTGGTGGCCGCGCCCTCACCCGTGGCGCACCGGCCCATTCAGCTTGTCCTCCCGCCGCGCGGGCGTACCAACACTGCCGAATCCGCCGAAAACCATGTATCGCGGCAGGAAACTCGCCGTTCAGCGTCCATTCCCTGCAGTCAGCGCCCCGTAGCCGCTTGAGCTCGCCCCGCCTCAGACCCGAAATCCATCCAGCTTGCCCTCACCGACTCCGCCCCCGGTGCACGGGGCGCTCGAGACGCGAAGACAAGCTGAAGGAGATGGGGCGCAAGTCCAAGACGCCAACGGGAGCTGAAGCAGATCGGGCGAGCTGACTGCGGCCGGCCCGTCCCCTTGACGAGCCAGACACAGTCGCAATACACCGGTCGACGCTGCTATGCCCCGGGCGGCAAGACCTGGCGCCCCTGCTGAGTCACGGCCTCAGGCGAACGCCCTCTCCAGGAACGCGGCCACGCGGTCGATATAGCCCTGGCGATTCTCGAAATAGCCGCCGCAATGATCGACCCCGTCAAAGGTCACGAGCTCCAGCGTCCCGGGCGCGGCCGCCCCAGCCAGCTCCACGGCATGGGCATAGGGGATGACCCGGTCCTCGGTGCCGTGCAGCAACAGAATGGGCCGAGGCGCCAGTGCGCTGAGGGCGTCGATCGGGCGTACCGCCGCGAATTCATAGCCATAGCGCAACCGGTTCACCAGATCAGCGATCGGGAGGATCGGCTCGGACGGCAGGCGATAGCGCCGATAGCTCGCAGCGATGACATCGCTCATCGTCGCGAACGGCGAATCGAGCACGAGGGCCTCGATCCGCTGGTCCTGTGCCGCAGCCAGGATCGCGACCGACGCGCCCATGCTGAACCCGACCACAGCGATCCGCGCTCCCGGCTTCCGCGCCGCCACCAGGTCGACCGCGGCCCGCAGGTCACGCTGCTCATGGTGCGCCAACGATTGCGGCCCATCCTCGGAGTCGCCATTGCCCCGGAAGTCGAACAGCATCACGTTGTGTCCCGCCCGCCATACCCCCGGCCCGATCCCCAACATGTCGGCCTTGTTGCCGCGATGGCCGTGACAACAGATCACGACCGTCTCCGAGTCCGGCTGATCGAACCACCAGCCCGCCAGGCGTACGCCGTCGTCGGCGACGAAGCTCAGGTCCTCCGCGGGTACGCCGATCTCGAACGGCGTGAAGGTGTACGCCGGAAACGGCCGCCGGGTCGCATTGAGCGTCCACGCCGTGAACCCGGCCACGGCCCCCATGCCGAGGGCCACCCCACTTCCGAGCACCCCGACCGCACCCACGATTCTTCGCACCCGCTCACCGTAGCCAGCCGGCACGGTGTGCCACTACATGATCTTTCCGTGACCATTCCGTGACACGGGTTCCCTGCCGACCGCTCCTACCCGTAGCCTGAACACGTTCGAAAGTCGACAAATCACCCAAGAGGAGATATCGCCATGAGCATGAGCGAGCAGTACTACGGGAACGCCAAGGAAGCCCAGGCCAAGTGGGCCGAGTCCATGAAGTCCGTCTATGACGAGGCCCGTCGGGCCTTCGACGGCGAGACGCTCCGCGTCGATTCCGCCGCCGCCGGCGAGCGGGTCCAGCAGGGCATCGACCAGACCTTCGACTTCTGGAGCAAGGCCGTCGAGTTCAACCGGGACGTGTTCAAGCGCGTTGCCGAGGCCAACCTCGAATATCTCAACGTCCTGCAGCGCCAGGCCGAGGCCGCCGGTGGGCGCGCCCTGCAGCAGTTCGAGGAAGCCCGCGCCCGCTCCGAGCAGGTTGCGGAGCGCACCCAGGAGGCCATGGTCCGCTCGGCCAGCCAGCTCGAAGAGGCCGGCCGCACCGTGGCCGACCGGTCTGCGCAGCAGTTCGAGAGGAACGTCGATACCGCTGCCGAGCAGACCGTGCAGGCCAGCCGTCGGGTTGCCGACCAGACCGAGAAGGCCGCCGACAAGGCCGCCTCGGCCGGCGACGAGGCTCGTGAGGATGCTCGCGAGACCGGTGCCAAGACCCGCGCTGCGGCGTCACGTGCCACCGACAAGACCGACAAGGCCTGATCGGTCCGACAACACGAAAGCCCCCGGGATGATCCCGGGGGCTTTTCGTTGCGTGGTGCGCGAGAGAGGATTTGAACCTCCACGTCCCAAGGGACACTGGCACCTGAAGCCAGCGCGTCTGCCGTTCCGCCACTCGCGCTCGTCGAACGCTTCAATCTATTCGTTCGACAGCCAGGGAACCTTAGCACACCGCCTCCCCGAACCTCCAAATCCTTTATGACTGCAGGCTTCGACCCCTCTGACCACAGGCCTTCGACGACCCGCCCGGGTGCCGAAAGCGGTCCATCGGGGTTTGTTGCCCCGACAATAGGATTTAGGCTGTCGCACCGGGCCTGCATGTCCGTGTGCGCTCGAAGCAGCAGAGACAGAGGTGGATGACGTGGGTTTCCTGGACCGTCTGGAGAAGGGCATCGAGGGCGCCGTCAACGGCGTTTTCGCGCGCGCCTTCAAGGGCGATGTGCAGCCCGTCGAGATCGCCGCCCGCCTCCAGAAGGAGCTGGACGCCGAGGCCAAGCTGCTGTCCCGCGACCGCAAGTTGGTCCCGAATGAGTTCATCGTCGGCCTGTCCCAGCACGACTATGACCGCCTCACGCCCTATGGCAAGAAACTCACCGGCGAGATCGTGCCCGAGCTGCGCTCCCACGCCGAGAGCATGGGCTACGTGTTCAACGGCCCGATCATGCTCCACTTCGAGCTGGTGCCCGAGCTCCCCACGGGCCGCTTCACCATTGAGTCCCAGGCCGTGGCCCGGGTCGACGGCGACAAGGCTCCGGTGAGCCAGTCCCGATCGCGCATGGTGATCGAGGTGAATGGCGTACGCCATCCGCTCGTGCCCCCGGGTCTCGTCATCGGCCGCGGCACGGATGCCGACCTTCGCATCAACGACCCGGGCATCTCCCGACGTCATGCCGAGATCAAGGTCACCGGCCTGGGTTTCGATCTCGACTACGAGATCGTCGATCTCGGTTCCACCAATGGCATCACCGTCGACGGCAAGAAGGTCCGCCAGGCGGTCCTGAACGAGGGGACGCGCATCGAGATCGGTTCGACCCGCATGCTGGTGCATGCACCCGCGGGGCGCAGCTGATGTCGGCGATCGCGGTCACGCTCCTCAAGGTCCTGTTCCTGGCACTGCTCTGGGCGTTCGTCCTGTCCTGCGCCGGAGTCATCAAGACCGACCTGTTCGGCCGAACCGTGCCGGCCTCCGAGCTGCCCCGCGACCTGGACAATCCGAAGAAGCGCCGCCGACGCCGCATCAAGCGCGGCGCACCCCGTCGCCTGAGCATCATCGAGGGCCAACAGAAGGGCATCTCCGCCGACCTGTCCGATGGCACGATCCAGATCGGGCGCAGCGCCGATTGTCAGATCATCCTCGACGACGACTATGTCTCGACGAGGCATGCGCGAGTCCTCGCGGATAACAACGGGGGGTGGTATGTGGAGGATCTCCAATCCACCAACGGCACCTATGTCAATGGCCAGCGCATCACCGTCCCCACCACGATCACCCTGGCCGATACCGTCCGGATCGGGCGCACGCAGTTGAAGTTGGAAGCCTGACCCATGACCCTGCAGCTCCGATATGCGGCGCATTCCGAAATCGGCCTGGTGCGCAAGAACAACCAGGATTCGGGGTACGCCTCCCCGCGGCTCATCGTTGTCGCCGATGGCATGGGCGGCGCCGCCGCAGGTGATCTCGCGTCCGCGGCCGCCGTGCAGCAACTCCGGCGTGCCGACCGGGGCGACGAGGGGGTCGGCGGCGAGGAGATGCTGGAACTGCTCGCCGGCGCGCTCCTCCAGGCCAATGACAAGATCGCCGATCTCGTGGCCGACGATCATGCGCTCGAGGGCATGGGCACCACGGTCACCGCGGCCCTGTTCGACGGCCAACAGCTCGGCCTGGTCCACATCGGCGACTCCCGCGCCTATGTGCAGCGCGGTGACGAACTGATCCGCCTCACCCACGATCACTCGTGGGTCCAGTCGCTCCTCGACGAGGGCAAGATCACCGCCGAGGAGGCGGCGTATCATCCGCACCGGTCCCTCCTGCTCAAGGTCCTCAACGGCCAGCCGCACATCGATCCCGATGCCGCACTCGTCGACCTCGAGGCCGGCGACCGCCTGCTGTTCTGCTCCGACGGCCTCTGTGGTCTCGTCGAGGACGACGAGCTCAGCGCAGCCCTGACCAACCACACCGAGCTCGACGACGTGCTCGACGTCCTGATCGATGCGGCCCATCGCGAGGGCGGCGTCGACAACATCACCATCATCGTCGCCGATCTCCAGGAAGCTCCCGGCTCCGCGGCCGACGGCGACGACGATCCCGACAACGACTCGGACGCCACCGAACCGAGCGCAGGTGCGTCCGCGCCCGTGGCCCTGCCGCCCCAGCCTGCTCGCCTGATCGGGGCCGCCACCGAGCGGGACGTCCCCGTCGTCGAGCCGCGTACGCTCGATCTCGCCGCCTCCCGCCGGACCGACGCCGAAGCAGCCGACGACTCCCCCGGTGAGGAGCCCGCGGCCGAAGCCGACGAGGAAACCATCCGATATGCCCCGACGCTGCGCCCCGGTCGCCGCCGGCTCTGGCGCGGCCTGCTCATCGTGGTTCTGGTCGGTGCGCTTCTGGGCGCGGGCCTCGGAGCGGGGTACGCGTGGTCGCGTACGCAATATTTCGTCGGCCCCTCGGGCGACAACGTGGCGATCCATCGTGGGCTCGCGCAGACGGTGCTGGGCATGCCGCTGTCGGATGTCTATGAAGTGCAGGACATCCGGATGACGGACCTCCCGCCCTTCTATCGCGATCGGGTGAACCGCACGATCTCGCTGCATACCCTCGACGAGGCGCGCAACACGACGCTCGAACTCAAGGAAGCCGCCGACCGCTGCATCCGGCAACGCGCAGAACGGGCGAACCCGTCCCCGGCCCCGCCGCCGGACCCCAGCGCGCCCGCCGATCCCAACGCGCCGGCCGATCCCAACAATCCGGCCCCCGCGCCCGATCCCAATGCTCCCGCTCCGGATCCGAATGCGCCGCCGGCCCCGCCCGCGACGCCGACCCCGACAGCGGCCGCCACAGCGACCCCGGATCCGAGCGAGGTCTGCTGATGACTGCGGACAACGTGGTCATCGTCTATCGCAAACGCCGCAACATCGAACTCGCCATGGTGCTCCTCGCCGCGGCGATCGGAATCGCGTCCTATGTGCTCGTCGAGCTCAACCTGTTCGGCGAGCTGCCCGGCAACTGGGCGCTCGTCGCCGGCATCTGGGTGGCTATCGGGCTGGCCGCACATGCGGCCGTTCGCTGGCGGGCGCCCTATGCCGATCCGGTGATCCTGCCCGCGGTGTTCACGCTCAACGGCGTGGGCCTGGCGATGATCCACCGCATCGACAAGATCCCCGAGGTCTGGCGAAACGGTGCGACCACCCAGCTGATGTGGACGGCGATCGGGGTGGCGCTGTTCGCCGGTGTCATCATCCTGGTTCGCGACCATCGACCGCTGCAGGGCTACACCTACACGCTCTTCGCCCTCGGCCTGATCCTTCTGATGCTGCCGGTGATCCCCGGCCTGGGCCAGGAGGTCTATGGCGCCCGGATCTGGATCTCGGTCGGCCCGTTCTCGTTCCAGCCCGCCGAGATCGCCAAGATCGTCCTGGCGGTCGCGTTCGCGTCCTATCTGGTCGAGAAGCGGGATGTACTGGCGCTCGCAGGCGCGCGGTTCCTCGGCATCGACCTGCCGCGCCCGCGCGACCTCGGCCCGATCCTGATGATGTGGGGCGCCAGCCTGTTGATCCTGGTGTTCCAGACCGACCTGGGCACCTCGCTGCTGTTCTTCGGTCTCTTCGTGATGATGCTTTATGTCGCGACCGAACGACCGTCCTGGCCCATCCTGGGGACGCTGATGTTCTCGGGCATGGCCTATGTCGCCTTCCTGCTCTTCGGTCACGTCCAGCGGCGTGTCAACGCCTGGCTCGACCCGTTCTCCGACCTCGACCGCAACGGCCAGATCATCAACGCCCAGTTCGGTTTCGCCTGGGGCGGCCTGCTGGGCCGGGGCTGGGGCGAAGGCCGACCGGGGCTGACCACGTTCGCCAAGTCCGACTTCATCGCCGCAGCCATCGGCGAGGAGCTCGGCACCGCGGGGCTGATGGCGATCATCATGTTGTATGCGTTCCTCGTCGCGCGGGGCCTGCGGACGGCCCTCGCAGCCAAGGAACCGTTCGGCAAGCTCCTGGCCGCCGGCCTCAGCTTCGTGTTCGCCCTGCAGGTGTTCCTCATCATCGGTGGTGTCACGCGCCTGCTGCCCCTGACCGGCCTGACCACCCCGTTCATGTCGCAGGGCGGCTCCAGTCTCGTGGCCAACTGGGCGCTGATGGGGCTGCTGCTCGTCATCTCCCATCAGGCCCGCAAGCCCGTGGCCCAGGTCACCGAGGACAGCGGTGTCGCCCCGTCCGATGCCACCCAGGTGATCAGGGGGACCGCGCGATGAGGACCCGACCCGAGACCGAGGAGGCCGCATGAACCGGCCCATTCGCCGCGTCGCCATCGTCGCGTTGATCATGTTCGCCCTGCTGCTGGGCAACCAGACCTTCACCGTCATCTTCCGCCAGGCCGACCTCAACAACCATCCGACCAACCGGCGCACCCGGGACGAGGAGTTCGCGCAGGACCGCGGACCGATCCTGGTCGGCCAGACCCAGATCGCGCGCACCGACCCCGTCGATGACGCCTTCCGGTTCCAGCGGGTCTATCCGGAGGGGCGGATGTATGCCCCGATCACCGGCTTTTACTCCTATGACCAGGGCCGGGCGGGGCTGGAGGCGACCTACAACCGCGAGATGGCCGGCACCGCCGATTCGCAGTTCGCCAACCGGTTCCTCGATTCGCTGACCGGTCAGGTGCCCACCGGCGCTTCGATCGAGACGACGATCAACGCGGCCGCCCAGAAGGCGGCCTATGAGGGACTGGGCGACCGCAAGGGCGCGGTTGTCGCGCTCGATCCGAGAACCGGGGCCGTGCTGGCCCTGGTGACGACTCCGAGCTATGACCCCAACCTGATCGCAGACCACGACCTGGCCGCCGCGCGCGAGTCCTACATCAATCTCAACGACGACAAGGACCGGCCCATGAACAATCGGGCCGCCCGCGAGATCTATCCGCCCGGCTCGGTGTTCAAGCTCGTCACCGCCGCAGCAGCGCTCGAGAACGGCATGACCACCCAGACCCTCGTCGACTCTCCCGCCCAGCTCCGACTCCCGCAGACCACGGTGGACCTCGGCAACCAGGCCGATTGTGGCGGAGCGCAGGTGACGATCGAGCAGGCCCTGAAGGTGTCGTGCAACACCGCGTTCGCCAACATCGCGATGACTCTGGGTGCCGACACGATGCGGGCCCAGGCCGAGAAGTTCGGGTTCGGCTCCCGGCCGCTGCCCGAGTTGAACGCCGTGGCCAGCCGCTATCCCGAGAATCCCGACCTCCCGTCGACCGCGCTCACCGGCATCGGCCAGCACGACGTCGCGACCACGCCGCTCCAGATGGCGATGGTCACGGCGGCGATCGCCAACGAGGGCCAGCTCTTCGAGCCCCACCTCGTTGCCCGCGTCCGGTCCCAGAATCTGAATGTCATCAGCACGACCCGTCCCCGGTTGCAGTCGCAGCCGCTCCAGCGGACCAACGCCGAAGCGCTGGCCAAAATGATGGTGACGGTCGTCAACGAGGGCACCGGCTCGAACGCCCGGATCAGTGGCCACACCGTGGGGGGCAAGACCGGCACTGCCCAGTCCGCTCCCAACCGCCCGCCCTATGCGTGGTTCACCAGCTATGCCCTCGACCGATCCGGTCAGCCCGTGGTGGCAGTGGCCGTGTTCGTCGAGGATGCCGATGTCCCCCGCAGCGAGGTCGGCGGCAACCGGGTGGCCGCCCCCATCGCCAAGGACGTGATGGAGGCGGTGCTGTGAACGCACAACGAGACGCCGATTGGGCGGACCCGAGGCAGGGTAGGACGATGAGCAGGGCGAACGACGAACAGGCGAGGTGGTGAGCTGTGAACCAGAACGAGAACGATCTCCCGACCGATCCGGGCCGCCGCGCGCCGGGTACGCCGGTTTCTCCCCCGACCACGCCTCGGCGCGCCCTGCCTCCGACCGACCCTGCGGAACAGGGACCGGACTCGGAGTCGGCTGACGACCAGACAGCGCTGCGCCCTTCCGCAGCCGAGCCCCCGCTCTATCCCGGTCCCCCGCCGGCGGACCCGACTCAGGACGTTGAGGCGACCGCCACGCGCGCGCTGCCCTCGACGGCCCCCCGGCTGCTCGGGGAACGCTATGAACTCTCCGACGTCATCGGCCGCGGTGGCATGGCAGAGGTGCGGCGGGCGTACGACACGCGACTGGGCCGCCAGGTGGCCGTCAAGGAACTGCGGACCGACCTGGCCGCCGACCCGACGTTCCAGGCGCGGTTCCGCCGTGAGGCGCAGTCGGCCGCGGGCCTGAACCACCCCAACATCGTTGCCGTCTATGACACCGGCGAGGAGCACGACCCCGTCAGCGGGCTCAACATCCCGTTCATCGTGATGGAGCTCGTCGAGGGGCATACGCTGCGCGACATCCTGAAGGACGGTCGCAAGATCCTCCCCGAGCGGGCGCTCGAGCTGGCTCGCGGGGTGCTCGACGCGCTGTCCTATTCCCACAAGGCCGGCATCATCCATCGTGACATCAAGCCCGCCAACGTCATGCTGACGCCGCAGGGCCAGGTCAAGGTGATGGACTTCGGCATCGCCCGGGCGATCTCCGACGTGTCCTCGTCGATGACCCAGACCGCCGCCGTCATCGGCACGGCCCAATATCTGTCGCCCGAGCAGGCGCGCGGGGAGACGGTCGACGCCCGCTCCGATATCTATTCGGCCGGCTGCCTGCTCTATGAGCTGCTGATCGGTCGCCCGCCGTTCGTGGGCGAGTCACCGGTGTCGGTGGCCTATCAGCACGTGCGCGAGATGCCCGTGCCGCCGAGCCAGCTCGACGGCCACATCACCACCGATATCGACTCCATCGTCCTCACGGCGCTGGCGAAGGACCCGGCGGATCGCTATCAGAGCGCCCGCGCCATGTCCGACGACATCAGCCGGCTGCTCGCCGGTGACGAGGTGACCGCCTCCGTGCCGGTCTCTCCCGCGCCCGTGGCCCCCGAACCCGCGGCTGTCGTCGCGGTGACGGAGGAAGAGTGGGTCCCCGAGGAGGAGCCCCGCCGGCGCCGCGTCTGGCCGGTCGTGATCACGCTCCTGTCGCTGCTGCTCATCGGCCTGCTCGCTGCGGGGCTGCTGTGGTTCAACCGGCCGCAGGAGCCGCAGGGCCCGCCCCAGGTCGCCGTCCCCAACGTCGTCGGTCAGCAACGCGCCGCAGCCGAGGTCGAGATCGTCAATGCCCGCCTGGTCCCCCAGGTGCGGGAGGTCGAGGGCGAAGACGGCAACACCGTCGGCACGGTCACCAGCCAGAATCCGGCCACCGGCATGCTCGACGTGGGCAAGACCGTCGAGCTGGTCGTGAATATCGGGCCCAAGAAGGCGGGGTTGCCCGGGGACCTGGTGGGCAAACCGGTCAACGAGGTCCGCAACCGACTTCGCGATCTGGGCTTCACCAACGTGCGCACCGCCCCGGCCACCAATGAGCCCGGCACGGCGGCCAAGGACTCCGTGGTCGCCGTCCGGCCGACGCCGGGCCAGGAATATGCCCTCGGCACCGAGATCGTCCTCGAAGTCGCCACCGGCACGTCCCCGGTCCCCAACTGGGTGGGCTGGAACCAGGCGTCGGTCGACCAGGACCGGCGCAGCAAGGGCTTCACCGACGTCCGCTTCGAGACCCGCGAAACCGACAATCCCGGTGAGGTCGGCATCGTGATCTCCACCGACCCGCGGGCCGGCACCGAGGTGGACCGCAGCGAGGAAATCGTCGTGATCATCGGCCGGGCCGCGCCTGCACCCAGCCCGACCCCGACACCCGAACAGACCTACCAGCCGGGTGGCGGTCCGGAGGACACGTTCACTCCCCCGCCCAGCATCACGCCGACTCCCTCACCGGCCGCCCGCTGAGCACACCACTGATCCGAAAGTCCCGTCATGAGCCGCATCCTCGTCGTCGACAACTATGACTCGTTCGTGTGGAACCTGGTGCACTACCTGGTCCAGCTCGGCGCGGAGGTCGAGGTCTGGCGCAACGACGATGACCGCTTCGGCGACCTGTCGCCCGAGGTCTTCGCCGACTTCGACGGCATCCTGCTCTCTCCCGGGCCGGGCGTACCCGAGAACGCCGGCGTCTGCGTCGACCTGATCCGTCGGGTCGGTGGCGAGAAGCCGATCTTCGGAGTCTGCCTGGGCCTGCAGGCGATCGTCGTGGCCTGTGGCGGCTCAGTCGGTCGTGCCGCTGAGCTGCTCCACGGCAAGGTATCCCCCGTCCGCCACCAGGGCGTGGGCGTCATGGCCGGACTGGCCAATCCGTTCACCGCGACGCGTTACCACTCCCTCGCCGTCACCGAGCTGCCCGAGGTTCTCGACGTCACCGCCGAGACCGAGACCGGCGTGATCATGGGGGTACGCCACCGCGACCTCGCCATTGAGGCCGTCCAGTTCCACCCGGAATCCGTGCTCACCGAGGGCGGCTATCAGCTGTTGGCCAACTGGCTGGCGGTCTGTGGGGACACCGAGGCTCCCGGGCGTGCCGCGGGGCTGGCCCCGCTGATGTCGCTGCGCTGACTGTGTACGCCTCAGGAGCCGGCCACTGAGGCGTACTGAAGCTCGAGGCTGCCCTCGTGGGCCGGGAACAGCATCGACTGCTCGCGTTTCTGCTGATAGCCGAGGCTGTAGGCCTCGGAATGCTTGCGATAGGCCTTGAGATAGGGCGAGCTCGCCAGCCCTGCCGCCAGCCTGTCGGGATCTCCGATGGCAGAGATCACATAGGGCGGGGCATAGGGACGGCCGTGGAGGACCACCGAGTTGCCCACACATTTCACACCGGTCGTCGAGATCACACGCTGACCCTGGATCGTCATCGCCTCGGCACCCGCCGCCCAGAACGCGTTCACCACAGCCTGGATGTCCTGTTGGTGGACGATGAGCAGGTCGTCATCGACGCCGGCGATCTGGACCGACGACGGGGCGTCGGTCAGCGTGACCGTATAACCCGGGCCCTTCACCGGTTCGAAACCCGCCTGGGAGGCTGCGACGGCGAGGCGCTCGGTGGTGTCGACCGGCGCGCCCGCCTGCTGGGACAGCTCGTCGACCTCACGCTGGAGGCTCGCCGCAGTGCGGGTGAGATCCTCGTTGCGGCGGCTCTGATCGGAGATCAGTCCCACGAGTTCGGTGTTGCGGCCGGGGCGGAGGTCGAACCCCTTGGCATTCAGCGCCGACACCGCGACCATGAGCCCGACCAGGACACACACCACCGCCGTCAGCCACTTGCGGCCGGGCGACCGCAGCAGCAGCGCATCGGCGAGTCGCCGACGCGAGAGCCGGGTTTCTTCGCTCATGGCCGTCCTGTTGGGTGAGATCCGATCTGACACCCATTACGCTAGCGGGCGAACGTGAAGGAGGAGCGTTGCCCGAATCCAAGGGACGCAAAGAGGCTGCGGCCAAAAAGAAGATCAAGCGCCATGACGAGGACGTGGAGGCGCGCGCCGAGCGCAAGCGCCTGACCGCCAATCCCGCCGCCGGCCGCTGGGTCGCCCCTGCCTTCATCGCCGTGGGGCTGATCGGGGTCGTGTGGCTGGTGGTTTATTACATCGCCGGACGCACCGTCCCCTTCATGAACAAACTCGGCGACTGGAACATCCTGATCGGCATGGGCCTCATGGCCGTGGCCCTCGGCCTGTCGATGCTCTGGAAATAGACCACAAGCGCCGCCCGTCACAACCTGGATGCAGTCACGTCACCACGTGACCGCATCTCACGGCAGCGTGCGCTGGGGGTGGCGGACGACAAGACGCCCATTCAGCTTGCCTTCCCGCAGCCCTGGGCGTACCAAGTCGCGAACCCGCCCAAGAACAATGAACCTCGACAGAAAACCCGTCAATCAGCGCCCCTTCTCGGCAGTCAGCGCCCCTTGACCGCTTGAGCGTGCGCTCCCTCGGGCCCGAAATCCATCTAGCTTGCCCTCGCCGACTCCGCCCCCGGTGCACGGGGCGCTCGAGACGCGAAGACAAGCTGTAAGCGGTGGGGCGCAAGCTCAAGACGCCAAGGCACGCTGAAGAGCGCAACGGGAGCTGAAGCCCCGTCCCCGGCCCAGGGGAAGTCGATCCCGAAGGCTCAGTGCCAGGCCGTGGGGCCGGAGGTGCCGGCGGCGTATTCATCCATGGGGATCTCCCCCGCGTGCCATGCCTCGACGATCGGGGCGACGATCCGCCAGCACTCCTCCGCGATATCACCCCGCACGGACAGCAGCGGATTGCCATCGAGGATGCCGGCCAGGATTTCGCCGTAGGGCCGGACGGGGCTCTCCCCCAGTTCCGCTGAGAACACCGTCTCCTCCAGGCTGAGCTTGTCGCCCTCGCCATTGGTGGCGACCCGCATCTCCAGTCGCCCGGCCCCCAGGTCGAACAGCAGGACGTTGCGCGGTAGCTTGCCGGTGAAGCCCTCGGGCAGGTGGGCGACCGGACGGAAGTGCAGCACTGCGAGTCGGCGACCATCGCCGAGGGCTTTGCCGGAGCGGAGGGTGATGGGTACGCCGGCCCAGCGGCGCGACTCGATCTCGAGCGTCACCTCGGCCAGGGTCTCGGTCATGCGGGAGGCATCGACCCCGGGCTCATCGGCATAACTCGGGATGTCACGTCCGTCGATCTGCCCCGCTGTGTAGCGCGCCCGGCGCGACAGCTTCTGGGGATGGATCCGGGTGGCGCGCAGGATGTGGGCCATCAGGTCGCGGAGTTCGACATGGTCGATCCGGTTGGGTTCCTCCATGGCCAGCACGGCCATCACGAGCAACAAATGGCTCTGGATCATGTCGATCATGGCACCGGCTCGGTCGTAATAGCCCGCCCGCCCCTCAAGCGCCAGGGTCTCGTCGAACACGATCTCGACCTTCTCGATGTCCCGGCCGTTCCACACCGGCTCGAAGATCCGGTTGGCGAAGCGGGTGCCGAGGATGTTCAGAACGGTGTCCTTGCCGAGGAAGTGGTCGACGCGGAAGATCTGCTGTTCGGGCACCAGGTCGCCCAGGATCGCGTTGAACTCCTTCGCCGTCGCAAGGTCGGTGCCGAAGGGCTTCTCCAGCCCGAACCGCAGCCCGGCGGGGAGGCGATGGCGTACGAGCAGGCGGCAGGCCGCCATCGTCACCGCCGGAGGCAGCGCGAAATAGAGCACCGAATCGACCGGCAGGCCCTCTACGAACGCCGGCCACGCCTGGGGATCCGACACATCGAGCTGCACATAGCGCGCGTCCTCGGTCAGCCCGCCGGCCACCTCGGTCGCACTGCCGCCGCGACACATCGCCTCGTGGACGAGCGCCCGGAATTCCTCATCGGTCCATTCCTTGCGGTCGGCACCGATCAGGTTGATGCGCCGCTCGGGCTCGTGGGCCATGAGCGTGCCCAGACCGGGCAGCAGCAGCCGTTTGGTCAGATCACCGGAAGCACCGAGGATGACCAGCGTGGGAGCGTTCGGATGCGCGGCCATGGGCGACCTCCGTCGGTTGGCTGGCGCCGGGGCGTCAGTGCGGTTTCAGCAACGGGAACAGGATCGTCTCCCGAATCCCCACCCCAGTGAACAGCATCACCAGTCGGTCCACGCCGAGACCCATGCCACCCATCGGCGGCGCGCCGAACTCGAGGGCGTTGAGGAAGTCCTCGTCGAGCTGCATCGCCTCGGGGTCGCCCGCAGCGGCCGCGAGTGACTGCTCGACGAGCACCTCCCGCTGGATCACGGGGTCGATGAGCTCGGAGAAGCCGGTGGCACGCTCCATGCCGGCGATGATGAGGTCCCAGGCCTCGATCAGGCGCGGGTCGCGATCGCTGCGGCGGGCCAGCGGCTGCGCGATCGCCGGATAGTCACAGACGAAGGTCGGCTGCACCAGGCTCGGCTCAACGAGCAGTTCGAACAGCTCGATCACCAGCTTGCCGTCCGACCACGCCGGGTCGACCTCGAGGTCATGCTTCTCCGCGATCTCGACCAAACGCGCCATGGGCGTATCCGGCGTGATCTCCTCACCGACCGCCTCCGACACAGCCGGATAGACGCTCAGCCAGGTCCACTCGCCGTCGAGATCGATCGTATGCTCCCCGACCTGCACCTGGCGCGAGCCCAGCAGGTCGGCGACATCGACGATGATTTTCTGGGTCAGGGCGGCGATGGTCTTCTGGTCGCCCCAGGACTGGTATGCCTCCAGCATCGTGAACTCCGGCGCATGCGAGGAGTCGATGCCCTCGTTGCGGAAGATCCGGCCCATCTCATAGACCCGATCGGCACCGCCGACCATGGCGCGCTTCAGGAACAGCTCCAGCGCGATCCGCAGGGTCATCGGGATGTCGAACGCATTCAGGTGGGTGCCGAACGGCCGCGCCGCCGCCCCACCGTGGATCAGCTGCAGCACCGGCGTCTCGATCTCGAGATAACCGTCGGCATGCAGGGTCTCGCGGATGGATCGCGTGATCGCTGCCCGCGTGCGCACCATCTCGCGCGCATCCTCGCGGACCGTCATATCCGCATAGCGCTGGCGTACGCGCGCCTCCTCACTCATCTCGGAGTGCAGGTTGGGCATGGGCCGCAGCGCCTTGGACGCCATGCGCCACTCGCTCGCCATCACCGACAGCTCGCCGCGGCGCGACGCGATGACCCGACCGGACACCGCGACATGATCACCGAGATCGACATCGGCCTTCCAGGCAGCGAGACCCTCCTCGCCCACCTCGGCCAACGACAACATGACCTGCAGCCGCTCGCTCGGGCGATCGGGGGAGAAACCGTCCTGCAGCGTGCCGAAGCACAGCTTGCCGGTGTTGCGGACGAAGACCACGCGACCGGTCACGGTCACGACATCCTGGGTCTCCTCACCCGCCTCCAGATGGCCCCAGCGGTCGCGCACCTCGGCGAGCGAGTGGGTCCGCCCCACGCGCGCCGGATAGGGCTCACGGCCATCGGCCAACAGTCGCGCCCGCTTCTCGCGGCGGATCTGCATCTGCTCGGGGAGGTCGACTTCGGGGGTCTGCTGCTCGGTCACCCGGACAGCCTAGTGGTGGTCGCGGACACCCCTGCCCCTTAGTCTGTTTCCATGAGCTACGGTCAAAATCC
This sequence comes from uncultured Enemella sp., assembly GCA_964515145.1. Taxonomy (GTDB): domain Bacteria; phylum Actinomycetota; class Actinomycetes; order Propionibacteriales; family Propionibacteriaceae; genus Enemella. The sequence goes on along the minus strand of CAZEVN010000015.1, from coordinate 3,661 downwards.
CTACGGTCAGAACCCTTATGGCGGCCAGCCGCAGCAGCCCTATGGTCAGCGGCCGTATGGCGGCCAGCCTCAGCAGCCGGGCCAGCAGAATCCCTATGGCCAGCCGCAGCAGCCCCAGCAGCCCGGCCAACAGAACCCCTATGGCCAGCCGCAGCAGCCCCAGCCGAGCCAGCAGCCCGGCCAGCAG
>CAZEVN010000015.1:0-3374 GCA_964515145.1 uncultured Enemella sp. | reverse complement strand
CAGCCCGGCCAGCAGCGTCCCGAGTCCGGCCAGCCCGGTCAGGGCCAGGGCGGGCATCAGGGCCAGAATCCGTACGCCCCGGCCGGCCAGCTGAAGGCCCAGGATGACTGGCGTACCAGTCAGCCGGCACCCGAGCCCGCCGCTGCGGAGCCGAGCCAGACGCTCACCATCGCCGACCATGCAGTGCCGGTGCACACCCTCGGTGACGACCCCGAGGCTTTCGTGGCCCGCAGCCTCGGCGAGGTGATCGGCGTGGCCCTGCGCCCGAAGAGCGCCGATATCGCCGCCCTCACCAAGGCCCGCCAGGACGCGGTGAGCCGCATGGCCGACATGGCCAAAGCCGCCGACGCCGACGCCGTGATCGCCCTGCGCTTCGACTCCAACACCGAAGAGGTCGTGGCCTATGGCACCGCGGTCATCCTGACCGACGACCTCGACTATGGCGACATCGAGGACGAGGAGACGCCCGCTCTCACCACCGGCGACGACCTCCTCGGCGAGTCACGGACCGACGAGGCCGACGACCAGGGGTCCGCCGCTCCGATCGCCCTCCCGCCCGCACCCGGTGACGAGACCCCGCTGTCGGATGCGCCCGTGGCGACTGAGGCGTACGCCGATGAGGCCACCCAGGTCACCGGCACGGACGGGTTCGAAGAGGCCACCGGGGACGAAACCCCGGATGCCGCCGACACCGAGGAGGCCGGCGACAGCGCGCCGGCACCGTCCTTCAACCCCTATGGGTCGCCGTTCGAACAGGGCGGTTCCCAGTCGTCGGCCGCGTCCCAGCAGTCAGCGGCGTCCCAGCAGTCCGCCTCCCAGCCCCAGGGCGGTGGCTGGCGCCCGCAGCAGCCCGCGCAGCCGCGGTCGCCCTATGGGACGAACCCCTATGGGCAGCCGCAGTCGAACCAGCCCGGCCAGGCCTCGAATCCCGATCAGGGTGGCCAGCCCAGCGGCCAGGGGTGGCCTTTCTCGGGCAGCTGAGCCCGGAATCCGCCCAGAGGCTCAGGCGGGGCGTACGCGAACGCCCTCCGGCCCGACCTCGAACCGCACCGCGGCCAGGTCCGCGACCACCGCCCCCGCCGACAACTGTTCGGCGGGGGTGGTTGTCGTCAGGGCCAGAGTGTCCATGCCTGCGGCATCGGCTGCTGCGAGACCGGTGACGGCATCCTCGACGACGAGGCAGTCGGCAGCGGGTACGCCGAGTCGCGCGGCCGCCGCCAGGAAGATGTCGGGGGCCGGCTTGCCCCGCTCCACGTCATCCACCGTCACGATGTGCGCCGGCCTCGGCAGACCGCTCGCCCCGAGCCTGGCATCGGCCAATGGCCGGGTGCAGGAGGTGGCGATGGCGGCGCGATCGGCAAGTGCGTCGAGCGCCTCGAGACTGCCGGGGACGGGAACGATCCCCGCGACCTCGGCGAGTTCGAGTGCGTTGATGCGCTCGATGGCATCGGCCGCACGGTCGTCGCCGAGCACGATGCGCACGACGTCGGCGGTGGGCGTGCCATGAAAGCCACGAAGCTGTTCGGCCGTCACGCCATATTCGATCGCCCAGGTGGTCCAGGCCCGGACGATGGCCGGTTCGGAGATGATGAGCGTTCCGTCCATGTCAAAGACAACGGCGGCATACGCACGATCGAACGGGGACAATGGAGGTCCTTTCGCCGGGCATCCCATGCTCCCTGCCGTCCGTGCCGGATCATTGAGCAGGGACACCAACGCTGGCAGTTGAGATGTTAGGTTCAATATCGACAATCGACCGGAGGGACCAATGAGCGAACTCCCCGCGGGCAAGGACAATCCTGCCCCGGAGCAGCCGACCGGACGTCGCAGCTGGGGCCTGAGCGCCGAGACCCACGACGACGACCAGCAGACCCGGCCGTTGCGACTCGCCACCCGTTCCGCCGGGATGCTGACAGATGACGATACCGAGTCCGAGGACTCCAACACCCCCGCAGAATCGAAGGAGTCCCCTGTGGCCCAAGCCGAGCGTTCCGAAGTCAAGCCGGACACGGCCGACGAAGCCGAGGAGACTGTCGCCGAGGAACGCGAAGCCCAGTCGGATGGCAGAGAAGCGAGAGATTCCGGAGGAACCGATTCCGAGGAGCGGACCGGGTCCGAATCCGCCGCAACCTCCGAGGCCGAGGCCGCATCCGCGGCCAAGGGCGAGTCAGAGGACAAGGGCGGATCCGCGGACAAGGGCGAGTCAGAGGACAAGGCCCCCGAGACGAAACTCCGCAACGATGCGCTGTTCCGGCGTCCGGCAACCGTGAAGGTCGAAGCCCAGGACCAGGCCCACCAGCCGGCACCCCCCAACCCTCGGCCGGTGGCGACGGTGTCGGTCACCCCGCAGGTCACGGTGGCCGACGTGCGTCAGGACGGGCCCGATCATCGCTATTCGGCGAACGACCTGCTGGAACAACTGACCCCATCGGCCCCCACGAGGGCCACCCGAGGGCTGCGGGGAATGCTCGGCATGAAGCCGTCCCAGCGCGAGTCCGACGAGTTGCGCGACCTGCAGTCGATCAAGACCGTCTTCAAGCGTCCCGTTACCGTGATGGTCGCCAACCCCAAGGGCGGCTCGGGCAAGACACCGGTCAGCGTCCTGCTGGCCGCGGCGTTCGGCCAGACCCGCGGTGGCGGCGTCGTGGCGTGGGACAACAACGAGTTGCGCGGCACGCTGCCGGACCGCACCGATTCGCCCCACCGCCGCAATATCCATGACCTGCTCGAGTCGCTCGACCAGCTCCGCTGGTCGACCTCCCAGTTCACCGACCTGGCCCACTTCCTCAATCGGCAGGACTCGGGCAACTTCTATACGCTCGGCTCGGCCCAGGAGGCCGGTCACGTCGTGACCGGCCAGAACTTCCGGCAGGTGCACGAGCTGTTCGGTCGCTATTTCCAGGTGGTCGTCGTTGACACCGGCAACAACGAAGCGGCCCCCAACTGGACCGCCGCCGCCGGTGAGGCCGACTGTCTCGTGGTCCCGACCAAGTGGCGCAAGGACAGCCTGATCCCGGCTGCCCGCATGCTCGAATCGCTCCAGGACACCAACCCCGGGCTGCTGCAGCGCACCGTCATCGCAGCGACCAACGGCCCCGCCGACTCCCAGAAGACGGTGAAGTCCAATGCCGCGTCCTGGTTCGGATCGAGTCATCCGATCGTGGAGGTCCCCATGGATCCCCACATCGCCGAGGGCGGCCAGATCGACTATTCGCTGCTGAAGGACTCCACCCGACGTGCCTCGCTCCGCCTCGCTGCGGAGGTTGCCACCCGCCTGATCGAGGCCGGCCTGGCCGCGAACTGAGTGGCTTTTGGGTTGCCCCGTGCGGCGCTTCCGCAGCGGAAGCAATTACATAGGGCCCAGACCCCTCACC
>CAZEVN010000014.1:0-55387 GCA_964515145.1 uncultured Enemella sp. | reverse complement strand
GCGGGGGAGGTGTGGGTGGGGCTGAGAACGGTGCTCGGTTGGGTGCCTGCGGCCACTGGGCGCCGGGCGTTGGCGGTGGGCCGGACCACGGATTGGGTTGAGGCGTCCTGGGTCCACGGCTGGGGTAGGGCGGGAACGGCGGCTCGGACACAATTCACCTCGGGTCAGAAGTCGATTAGCAGACCATAACCAGAGTGCTTCCGGACCAGGAAGTCTGTGTCACAAGGCGAAACGAGGCGTACGCCGACCCGCGGGACCGGCGTACGCCTCGTCGTGACTCAGCGAGCGATGGCGGCAGCGATGGTGTTCGCGTACGCCTGCTGGCCCGGAGCGTTCGGATGGAGGCTCCGCTGCCAGACCGCTGACTTGTTCTCCGGCAGCAGGCCCGAGATCCAGCGGTCGCCGGTGTCGCACAGGCGATGGCCTTCGAAAGACGGATTGACGTCGATCCCGGCTGTCGCCAAATGCCTGCCCGCGGCGTCCTTGTTATCGGCTTCGACTCCCGCCCCGATCTGCATGTTGACCAGGGTGACCAGAGCGTTGAAGGGGTGCTTCTGATCGGCGTCGATGCGGATCTGGCCCTTGCCGAAGTTGCCAAGGTTGCAGGAACCGGAGAACTCGCCGAACGCCTCGGGATAGCCGGTGATCACGACCTGCGCCCTGGGTGCCTTGTCATGGATGGCTTCCAACACTGTAGTGATCTCGCTGGGAAGCCCAGCTATGCCGAGGTCGACTTGTGCCAAAGCTGCCTGGCATGCCTGCGAGGTTTCGTCGGTCAAGCACTCCGTGAGCAAGGTCTGCCAGCCGACGTTGTTGATGCCTACGGTCAGGGTGACGAGCTGGGTCCCCGGGCCGAGATCGGCGGCCGGCAACTGGATCTTGAGTACGTCTTCGGTGGTCGCGCCGCTGCACGCTTCGGAATCGACCGGTGTGCCGAGGGTCTTGGCCAAGAGTTCGGGATGGGCCCGGCGCGAGCGAAGGCAGTCGGCGTCGACATAGGGCTTGTTGCCCGTGCCGGCGGCGATTGAGTCGCCTTACAACCAATTGGTTATAGAAACATTAGGAGATGTAGACGGGAAAGAACAGTCGAATGAAGGAGCCGTTATCGTGGCCCCATGGTCGGTTCCGTCGAGCAGTACCTCAACTCCGACGCCGAGGTTACCGGTTGCGACGCGGACGGCCTGGCCCGGGTCGCCGAAGCCTACGGGCGCCCGTTGCCCGACGACTACGTCGAACTCCTCACCCGGTACGGCGGATACAACGACACCCTCCTGCGGGCCGACGGGACGCCGGTGATGGCCTGGCAGATCCTCGACGCGGAGTGGGTGCCGAGCTACTCCGAGTACGCGGTCGTCGAAGAGACCGGCGGTATCGCCGTCGCCGGGATTAACTCCTACCGGGTCGTGCTGATGCCGGACGGGGACGGCCACCGCTACGTCACCGTCGATCTGGGATCGGGCATCGAGGACGAGTTCGGATCGTCGTTCGTCGAGGTGCTGGAGGCCATCATCGCCCGGATGGATCACGTACCCGCTGAGCCGTACGGGGACCCGGTCGAACACGACGTCCCGGTGCCGACCGACGCCGTGTCGCTGCTGGACGCAGGGGCGATGATCCCCGGGGTCACCGAGGAGGCGCTCGCCGACGCGGAAGCGCAGCTGGGAGTCACCCTGCCGTCCGACCTGTGTGCGTTCTATCGCCTCACCGACGGCTACCTCGGGCCGTTGCGGGTGCCGCCGTTCACCCGAGTGATTGATGTCAGCATCATGCCGCTGGCCGAGCTGGTCGCCGAGCAGCAGACCTCACCAGAGGTGCGGGAGATCTGGCCCTCGGCCGTGGTGGTCGGCGGCAGGGACGGCAGCTTCCCGCTCGTGGTGGACACCGACACCGGCGTCTGGTTCACACCGTTCATCCGGTACGGGAACCTGGGCGCGCCCGACACTGCTGCGCCCTTCGTCCGCCTCGGCGATTCCCTGGCCGGGATGCTGGTCGCCTACCGCGCCAGGATGGGGGAGTGAGTAGTGACACCTTGGTGCGGCGAGTGGGGCTCGAACCCACGACCCAGGGATTATGAGTCCCTTGCTCTAACCGGCTGAGCTATCGCCGCGTGCAGTGCCCGATCCTAGCGGCACGGCAGAAATTGGATTGAAGGATTTTGCCAGCCATAGCGCCAAAATCCTTCAACCCAATCACTCGTCAGTGGCCGCGCGGGCGGGAACCGCCTCCCCGGGCGTACGCTCATGCTCCCGCAGGGTCAAGGGCAGCCACGGCAGACCCTGACGCCGACGCTCGACCAGGGCATACCCGATCGACAGCAGGAACAGCGTCAGGCCCAGGATCACGGACCCACCGTCGATGATCTTCTCGCCGGTCGTATAGGTGAACTCATCGCGCCCGTCGGTGAACTGCATGAACGGGGCATACATCACCCAGAGGGAATAGCCCAGACCGAAGAATCGGATGAAGCTCGGCAAGCCCTTGTCGGTGATCAGCACCGCGGCGAGCACGAGCACCCACACGAAGTGGTGGCTCCACGAGATCGGCGAGGCCAGCAGGCCGGTGAAGGCGGTGAGGGCGACGGCATAGGACACATGGCCCAGCCGGTGCCAGAGCACCGCGGCCACGATACCCACCAGGATCACGAGCATCGCCAGGACCAGGCCGCCGAGAGGGATGCTCTCGGGCTCGTTCTCGGTGAACCGGATATAGGAGCCGATGATGGACTGGTTCGTGTAGTACTTCATCCCGGCGTTCAGCCCGGAGTCGCCCCCGGCCAGTCGGCCCCAGTAGTCGATCGACATGGCGGGCAGGACGATGAACCCGATCACAGTAGCGGCGACGAACGACACGAACGTCACGATGGCGGCCTTCACGCGGCCCGCCAGGAAGAGATAGACAGCAAAGATCGCGGGCGTCAGCTTGATCGCCGTCGCGATACCGGTCAGCCAGCCCTGCGGCAACAGTCGCTTGCGGTCGCCGAGGACGCGCGGGCCGGGCAGGAGGTCGTATGCCACCAGCGCCATCAGGAACAGGTTCACCTGCCCGAACCCCAGGGTCACGCGCATGGGCTCAACCAGCCAGATCGCCGCCGCCGACACCAGGCTGAGCTGCCAGCCCTTGAAGCCGAGCCGATAGACGATCGCGATGAGCATCAACCCATTGACCAGCAGCCAGAAGATCTGACCCACGGTCACACTCATGAACGCGAACGGCACGGCCAGGAGAGCGGCGAACGGCGTATACAGCCACGGCAGCCACGCCTGGACGTTGTAGAAATCCTTGCCCTCGAGGACCAGCTGCGCCGTCCGCAGATAGACATCGAGGTCGATCATCACGGGCTTCCACGGCCAGAACGAACCGTCGGCGATCTCGGTGGCCCCGGAATACAGTGCCGCAAACAGAGGCGGGATCAGATAGATCACCGTCAATGCGCCACGTTTCACCGCATTCATGCCTTGCTGTCTCCATCCGTAGGTTCGCCGGCCGATCGGCGCGCGGGTGCGCGGAGGCGCTCGCGTGTCATACCGACCCATACCAGCAGCACCGTAAGCAGAACGACAATATCCGTTCCGGCTGCAAAGACCTTCTCCGCCACGGAGTATTCATGGATCTCCGCCCGCGCCCACGGCGCACCCTTCAAAGCAAACTGCGGCTGCACCGTCCCCCAGAGCGCCGTGATCAGGACCGCCCAGCGCAGGACATCCGGCAACCGCTCCCGCAGCCCGACCACCGCCAGAGGCAGCACCCAGGTCAGGTGATGCACCCAGGCGATGGGATTGGCCAGCGACGAGACCATGCCGAGCAGGGCGACACCGAGCACATCGTGTCCGTGCTTCCGCGCCACCACCGCTGCGATCAGGCCCAGCACGACGAACACGCCGGACAGCCCCAGCCCCACGACCGTGCCCACAGAGGTCACATCGGTGAACCGATAGACCGCCGACAGCACGGAAATATTGGCCAGCCAGCCGAACGCATCGGGATTGGCCCCCGAGTCCCCGCCCGCGAGGCGCATCCAATAACCCCACGACGGCCCCGGGGCGACAGCGAGCCCGATCAGGACCGTCCCCAGGAACGTCACCGACGCGAAGATGCCCTGGCGATAACGCTTCGTGAGGAAATAGTGGACGATGAAGACCGCCGGGGTGAGTTTGAGTCCGGTTGCGATCCCCGTGAGTACGCCCGGGGGGAGCAGTGGCTTGCGTCCGGCCCGCAGGCGCGGTCCGTCCGTCGCATCGAGCAGGACCAGCGCCATGAGCAGAATGCCCAGCTGGCCCATGCCGAGGGTGATGGTGAACGGCGTGATGAAAAGGATCACCGCCGCCGCGGCGATGCTGACGAGCCAGCCGGGGCGTACGCGCAGGTGACGCAACACCAGCACGACCACCACCGCGTTGGCCACGGTCCACATCAATTGGCCGATGGTCCACGGCACCACCAACAAGGGCAGAGCCAACACCGCCGCGATCGGCGGATAGATATAGGGAAAGACGCCCTCGAGCTGATAGAAATCGCGGTCCTCGACCAGGGCGCGGGCGGCCTCGCGATAGACGTTGAGATCCTCGGTGCGTGGCGACCAGGGCACGATCGACCCGCCGGGGATCGACACGGTGACCGACCACAGCGCCACCAGCGTCGGCAGCAGGCAGATCAGCGCGAACCGACCCAGCTGCCTTCCACGACTCACACCCACTCCTGGATCATGCGCCCTACGGCCGAGTCTGCGTTCGACCCGATCCGGCGTGCCTTCGGAAGATCGAAGAGCACCGGATGGGACTCGGCCATCACGAACGGCATCCCCGCCCAGGTCAACATGGACAGGTCGTTGGGCATGTCACCGAAGGCCGCGACCTCGTGGGCCACGACTCCCAGCGACTCGGCGTACCTCGCGAGGGTCGTCGCCTTCGTCACCCCCGGTGCGGAGAGCTCCAAGAGCCCGAGACTGCCCCACGTCGAATGGGTGACGGTCAGGGAGTCCCCGATGAGGCGGGAGACGTGGTGGGCCAGGTCGTCGGAGCTCAGGCAATCGTGCTGGACGAGCAGTTTGACGAAGGGCTCCCGGGCCATGTCCTCGATGTCCCCGGTGAAGAACTCGGGGCGGGCGAGGGCCTCATCCCGCTGCAACCCGAGGCGATAGTTCGCATCGAACCCGAATCGCATGCCCTGCTCGAACCCGAAGGACGCGTCGGGCAACTCTGCCCGGATCGCGTGCACGGCCGCGACCGCCAGGGTGGAAGGAATCGTCTTCGACCACAGCGCCCGATTCTCCTCGATGTCCCACAGCATGGCCCCGTTGCTGGCGATGACGGTGGGGTGGGCGAGGGGGAGATCGGCGAGTACGCCCAGCCAGCGCGGCGGCCGCCCCGTCACAAAGACCAGCGGCAGGCCCGCATCGGCGGCGGCGGCGACCGCCCTCTTGTTCTCGTCGCTCACCGTGCCGTCGGGGGACAGGAACGTCCCGTCGAGGTCAGTGGCGATCAGTCGTGGCTTGGTCACTCCCGCCTCACAATCGCGAGGGCGGGGTCGGCGTCCCCGCACCGCTCGGAGTGCCCCCGGGGGTGGGGCTGGCGGATGCCGTCGCTGAACTCCTGGGCGATGGGCTCGCCGTCGCCGTCGGTGAAGCCGACGAATCGGCCGAAGCCGACTGGCCGGCCTGGGGCGGGGGAGCCTGCGGCGGCGCGTTGCGGAACACCAAGATCGCGATGATGACGGCAATGGCTGCCATGAGCAGCATCAACAACCAGGACACCAGAATCGTCACCCAGCCGGCTCGGTCATAGCGGCCCGGCCACGGGAGGGGCCAGATCCGGTTGGTGCCGGGACGGTCTCGGTCGATCCAGTGGAGCCGGAAGTCCGGACCCGCCGGGCGCCCCTGCTGGGGCAGATCGAGCAGGTCCACCTGACCCAGCAGATGGTCGGCGAGGCCCACGGGACGGTCGTCCCCGGGGTAGGCCAATGCCACCCATGGCGCCAACGGATGGTGCTCATCGGGATCGACCGGGTCATCGTCCTCGTTGCGGAACCGCCGGCCGAGCCGGCCCTGGTCCTGCTCGTGCCCGCCCCGGGCGATGACGACATCGATGTGGAGCTGATTCACCAGGCCGGCGAAGCGGTCGCGGGCGGCCTTGTCGGCGGCCGCACCCTCCGAGAGCTGCACGAGGATGACCTTGTTGTCGGGGTCGGTCTCCTCCTGGCGCGTCGGATGCAGCAGCCCATCACCGTGCGCGGCCCATGCGACACCGGAGGGTCGGGTCACGACTCGCCCGTCGAGCCAGAAATCCCCCACTTTGACCGGATCGTCCGGCCAGGTCGGGGTCAACTCCAGGCCGGGCCACGTGGGGCCGGTCCCGGGAGTGCTGGGCTGTTTCGACATAGGGCCCCATTGTGCCCGATGGCCGGGCGGACTCCATGGTGAGTGTGCCGGTGGCTTGCTCGGGGAGCGCTCGCCCCCAGCGGTCAGAAAGTGAGCCGCCCCGGGCAGCGGGTACGCTGTCGTGGTCCCTCAGACACGCACTTCAGGAGTCAGCCTGTGACCAGTCCGAGCACGCAGCCCCAGCTCAGCAGCAGCGAAGCCGCGCGACTCGTCGGTGAGGCCATCGGTCAGGTCCAGCGCGTGATCGTGGGCCAGGAACACATGGTGGAGCAGCTTATGGTCGGGCTGCTGGCCAAGGGCCACATCCTCCTCGAGGGCGTGCCCGGCGTCGCCAAAACCCTCGCGGTGCGGTCGTTCGCCACCGTGGTCGGCGGCGAGTTCGCCCGCATCCAGTTCACGCCCGACCTGGTGCCCTCCGACATCGTCGGCACGCGCATCTATCTGGCATCCCAGGAACGGTTCGAGGTCGAGCTCGGCCCGGTGTTCGTCAACTTCGTGCTCGCCGACGAGATCAACCGTGCGCCCGCCAAGGTGCAGTCGGCGATGCTCGAGCTGATGGCCGAGAAGCAGGCGTCGATCGCGGGGCACACCTATCCGGCGCCGAGCCCCTTCATCGTCATCGCGACCCAGAACCCGGTCGAGTCCGAGGGTGTCTATCCGCTTCCCGAGGCCCAGCGCGACCGCTTCCTGCTCAAGGTCGACGTGCCCTATCCCCACGGCAACGAGGAGTTCGAGATCCTCCGCCGCATGAGCGTGCGCCCGCCCGAGGCGGAGCCGGTCCTCAACCCCGATCTGGTGCGCCAGCTCCAGGACCAGGCGTCGCAGGTGTTCGTGCACAACATGGTCGCCGAATACATCGTCCGGCTCGTCCTCGCGACGCGTACGCCGGTCGAGTTCGGCATGCCCGACCTCACCCCGGTCATCCAGATCGGCTGCTCGCCCCGCGCGACGCTGGGCCTGGTCGCCGCGTCCCGGGCGCTCGCCCTGATCCACGGCCGCGACTATGTCCTGCCGACCGATGTCCAGGCCGTTGCCAAGGACGTCATGGCCCACCGTCTCGTCCTCGGCTTCGATGCCGTCGCCGACAACATCGACCCCGCCCAGGTGATCGAGCGCATCGTCGCGATGGTGCCGCCGCCCACCCCGGTCTGGAATCAGCAGGTGCGGGCCGAATCCCATGACCAGCACCATCATCAGCCCGACTTCAGCGGATGAGCCGACCCGACTTCCGCGCCGACCCGGCGTACGTCAAAGAGGCCTATGCCTCGGTCCTCGGCGCGCCGACCCGCGCCTCGCTCCCGCTGCACAAGCTGGCGCCGGAGGCGGCGCTGCGGAGGCTGGAGCTGGCGGTGGTACGCCGGCTGGAGGGTTTTCTGCACGGTGATCACCTCGGCCTCCTCCCGGGGCCCGGCTCGGATGTCAACGACGCCCGCGAATATGTCCCCGGCCAGGACGACGTGCGCAAGATGGATTGGGCGGTCACGGCCCGCACCACCGTCCCGCACGTGCGCGACACGATGGCCGACCGTGAGCTCGAGGTGTGGGCGCTCCTCGATGTCACCCCGTCGATGAACTTCGGCACCGCCGGCATCACCAAGCGCGACCTCGGCATCGCCGCCATCGCCACGATCGGCTTCCTCTCCCAGCGCATGGGCGACCGCTTCGGCGGCATGGTCATGCGCCCCGACGGCATCACCCGCCTCCCGGCGCGCTCCGGGCGGACCGCCCTCTATGGCCTGCTGCGCCGCATGCTCGAGGCGCCGTTCGTGCCCGACCACGCCGGCGGCACGATCGACCTGCCCGAGGGCATCGAACAGCTCGCCCGCACGCAGCGCCGCCGGGGCATGCGCGTGGTCGTGTCCGATTTCCTGACCCCGGGCGATCACGAACTCGACCCGAACCTCCCGCCGCCGTGGGAGCGTCCGCTGCGGCGACTCGCGGTCCGCAACCAGGTCCTGGCCATCGAGGTCGTCGACAAGTTCGAACTCGAGTTCCCCAACGTCGGCGAGATCCTCATCCGCGATCCCGAAACCGACTTTGAACGCTATGTGAATACTGGAGACCAGGCAGCCCGGAAGCGGATGGACGCGGCCAGCTCTGCCCAGCGGGAGCGCATCAGGATCGCGCTTCGCCGGGCGGGTGTCGGTCACATCCAGCTCCGCACCGACCGCGACTGGGTCGCCGACATCGCCCGATTCGTGCTGGCCTATCGCCGGGTCGCCAGCATGCTGCACGCACCACCCCAGGGGGTGAGCCGATGAGTCTCCCGGGCTGGTTTCCCGACTTCTCCGAACCCATGCGGCTGCTGTGGCTGCTTTCGGTGCCCGTGCTCGTGCTGCTCTATGTCTGGGCGCGCCGCCAGCGCAACAAGCGCGGCATTCGCTTCACCAACACCGGCATGCTCGGTGCCGTCGTGCGCCAGCAGTCGCAGTGGCGTCGCCATCTCACCGTTCTCCTGTCGCTCCTGTCCCTCATCGCCCTGACCGCCGCCTGGGCCAAGCCCTATGCCCAGGTCGAGGTGCCCCGCGAGCGCGCGACCATCGTGGTCGTGCTCGATATCTCCCAGTCGATGCAGGCGACCGACGTCCGCCCCGATCGCATGACGGTGGCCAAGAACCAGGCGGTGGACTTCGTCAAGAGCCTGCCCCCGCAATACAACGTGGCGCTGGTGACGCTGTCGGGTACGCCCGCGATGGTCGCCCGGCCCACCACCGACCGCGCGGCGATCATCCGCGGCATCGAGACCCGCAACCTCCAGGACTCGACCGCCATCGGCGAATCGATCGTCGTCGGCCTGCAGGCGCTCGACCAGGCGCCCAAGCCGAAGGGGGCCGGCGACGAGCCCGCCCCGGGGGCGATCGTCCTCCTCACCGACGGCGAGAACACCAACGGCCGGCCCGGAGACCAGGGGGCTGCCCTCGCCAAGGCGGCCGGGGTCAAGATCTATGCCATCGGCTTCGGCACCGAGAACGGCTATGTCGATCTCGACGGCAAGCGCGAGCCCGCCCCGGTCAACCACGATCAGCTCCGCCGCATCGCCGAGATCTCCGACGGCGAATATTTCCGCGCCGCCACCAACGACCAGCTCAAGAAGGTGTATGCCGATATCGGCTCCTCCGTCGGTTTTGAGCTCGCCCATCGCGAGACGACCGCGGCGTGGGCGGGCTGGGGGCTCGGTTTCGGCGTACTCGCCGCGCTCGCCGCCATCTCCCTCGCAGCGAGGTGGCCCTCGTGATCCCCGAGTTCCTGCACGAGGGCCGGCTGTGGGCCCTGCTCGCGCTGCCGGCGCTGGGGCTGCTCTATGTCGCGCTCGTCTATTTCCGCCGCGACGGCGGGGGCCGGCTCCCCATCAACACCGATCGACCCTGGGTGCGCCACACCGCGGTCGCCCTGGCGATCCTCAGCCTCGGCCTGCTCACCGTCGCCTGGGCGACGCCGCAACAGACGATCCAGGTGCCGCGCGACCGCGCGACCGTGATCATCGTCATGGACGTATCGCTCTCGATGGAGGCCGCCGACGTGCCGCCCACCCGACTGGCCGCGGCCAAGGAGTCGGCGAAGGAGTTCGTGCTGTCGCTGCCGCCGGGGTTCAACGTGTCGCTCGTCGAGTTCGCCGGCACCGCGTCGATCGCCATCGAGCCGACCATCGACCGGGGTGCCGTGACGGCCGCGATCGACAACCTGCAGCTGCGGGAGTCGACGGCGATCGGCGAAGGGATCTATGCCGGCCTCGACGCCCTGCTCATGGTGCCGCCCGATCCCAACGACCCCGAGGGCAACCCGCCCGCGGCGCTCGTCGTGCTCAGCGATGGTGAATCGCAGCGTGGCCGGAGCCCCTATACGGCGGCGCGCGCGGCCAAGGAGGCTGGCGTACCCGTCAACACCATCGCCTTCGGAACCGACTGGGGCTACATCGTCGACCCGCGCACCGGGCGTCGCGAGATGGTGCGCGTCAACCGCGAGCAGCTCGCCGAGATCGCGCGCGAGGGTGGCGGCAAGAGCTACTACGCGCCTTCGGCCGAGCGGCTGCGTGAGGTGTACGCCGAGATCCGCCAGACCACCGGCACCCAGGAGGCCTATCAGGAGGTCACCTCGCGCTATGTCGGGGCGGGACTCGTCGTCGGCCTCCTCGCTGCGTTGGGCGTCGTATCGCTCGGCGCCCGCTGGCCGTAGGTTGGGAGCATGACCGAAGCCACTCCCATCGATGTCGTTGCCAATCTTGCTCTGGTGCGGGATCGCATCGCCGCCGCCTGTGAGGCGTCGGGTCGCGACCGTTCGGAGGTACGCCTGCTCCCCGTCTCCAAGACCCACGGTCAGGACGTGATCCGAGAGGTGTACGCCGCAGGGGAGCGGATGTTCGGCGAGAACCGGGTGCAGGAAGCGGAGTCGAAGTCCGTCGAGCTCGCCGACACGCTGATCCAGTGGTCGGTGATCGGGCATCTGCAGACCAACAAGGCCAAGAACCTGGCGAAGTTCGCCGATGAGTTCCAGGCGCTCGACTCGCTGCGGCTCGCTGCCGAGCTCGACAAGCGGTTGCAGGCCGCGGGGCGTGGGCTCGATGTGATGATCCAGGTCAACTCGTCGGGGGAGCCCCAGAAGTTCGGGCTGCCGCCGGAGGAGGTCGAGGACTTCGCGGCGCAGCTGGGGGCGTACTCCTCGCTGCGCGTGAAAGGCCTCATGACCCTGGCGGTCTTCTCGTCCGATCCCGCGGAGGTCGGGCCGTGTTTCGAGCGGATGGTCGAGGTGCAGCGCCGGTTGCGGGACAGCGACAAGGCCGTCGGCACGTGGGATGAACTGTCGATGGGGATGAGTGGCGACTTCGAGTTGGCCATCGCCCACGGCTCGACGTGTGTGCGGATCGGGCAGGCGATCTTCGGTGCGCGGCTCGATCCGAACGCCTACTGGAATACGCAGGCTGCGCGCGACTGACCACGCCGACAAGTTCCGATTGTGATGCATCGGAGATTGGTGCGCGTGTGGTTGGTGGTGCACAATGGACGCAGATCGGTCCCATGGGGCTAACGAGGGTGTCGGGGAAGGCATAACTCGAAGCCTTGGAGGACCGATGAGCACGACCCGTGGCGTTATGTACGTCCATTCGGCGCCGTCCGCGCTGTGCCCTCATATCGAGTGGGCGTTGGGCGGCCTGCTTGGCGTACCCACGCGACTCACCTGGACCGCCCAGGAAGCCGAGCGCAACACCTATCGCGCCGAGCTGTCCTGGACCGGACCCGACGGCACCGCCGCCAAACTCGCATCCGCACTGAAGGGCTGGCAGCGGCTGCGGTTCGAGGTGACCGAAGAACCGACGTCGATGAGTGAAGGCGTCCGCTATTCCTATACGCCGCGCCTGGGGATCTTCCAGGCCATGACCGGCATCCACGGCGACATCCTCATCCCCGAGGAGCGCCTGCGCGCCGCGATCGCGGCCGATGCCGTCGGCACCAAGCCGCTGGCCCAGGCTGTCGATGAGCTGCTCGGCAAGCCGTGGGATGACGAGCTCGAGATTTTCCGGTACGCCGGCGACGGCGCCCCCGTGCGCTGGCTGCATCAGGTGGTCTGAGGCGTACCAGTTTCGAACGCAAGCGGCGGCACCCGATCGGGTGCCGCCGCTGTTGCGTATGGGATCAGGCGTCGACGTGCATCTCGGCCCAGGCGTTGTAACCACCCAGCAGATCGGACACATCGGCGAAGCCCTGGCGGCGCAGGGTGCTCGCGGCCACGGAGGAACGCCAACCTCCGGCGCAATAGACGACGACCGGCTGGGTCGGATCGAGCTCGCCGACCCGGTCGATGAGCTGGGGCAGCGGGATGTTCGTCGCGCCCGGCACCTGGCCGCCGGCGACTTCGCCCGGGCCGCGGACGTCGAGGAACTGTACGCCCGGCTGCTCGGTCCGGATGCCGGCTGCGGCAGGAACGGTCAGGCGGCTCGCCGGGGTGACCTGGTCGGGGTGACGCTGGAGATAGTCCTCGGCGTTGGGGATGTAGCCGATGATCGCGTCGTAGCCGATGCGCTTGAGCCGCATGGCGATCTCCTGCTCCTGGCCCTCGGGGGCGAGGACGATGATGCGCTCGTGGGGCTTGAGTACGCTGCCGATCGTCTCGGAGAGACGGCCGTCGAACGGCACGCTGAGCGAACCCTGCAGGTGACCGACGGTGAAGTCGGCGGCGGCACGGGAGTCGTGGACAACGGCGCCGGCGTCGAGGGCTGAGGTGATCTCATCGTCGGTCAGGGCCGGGACTTCCTCGCCGGGGGAGCGCAGGTCGCGGTCCTGCTTGTTGAGCGTCGCGTTGAACCGGAAATAGCCGGGGGCGGCCGGCTGGCCCTCGGTCACGACGTCGATGAACTCCTGCTCCGTCATCGGGCGGCACGCATAGTTGGTCGCGCGCTGTTCCCCGATGGTCGACTGGGTCTCGGTGGAGAGATTCTTGCCGCAGGCCGAGCCCGCGCCGTGGGCCGGAAACACACGGACCTCATCGGGCAGGCCCATGAGCTTGGTCTGGACCGAGTGATAGAGCTGCTTGCCGAGCTCCTCGGCGGTGACGCCGACCGACGCCAGGAGGTCGGGGCGGCCGACATCACCGATGAACAGGGCGTCGCCGGTGAGAACGCCGTAGGGGATCGCGTCGTCGGCGTGCTCATAGACGAGGACGCTGATCGATTCGGGGGTGTGGCCCGGGGTGGTCATGATCTCCAGGGTCACGTCGCCCAGGCTGATGCGCTCGCCGTCAGAGAGGGCGCGGAAGTCGAACTCGGCCTTCGCGGCATCGCCGTAGCCGATCCAGGCACCGGTGGCCTCGGCCAGCTCGAGGTGGCCCGAGACGAAGTCGGCGTGGAAGTGGGTGTTGATGGCGCCGACGATCGTCAGACCGTGGGCTTTCGCGTCCTCGAGGTACTCCTCAATGTCCCGTCGCGGGTCGACGATCACAGCCTGGCCGGAGGTCTCGTCGCCGATCAGGTAGGAGGCCTGGGACAGGCAATCCAGGTAGTACTGCGTGAACTTCATGCTGTGGGCTCCTCGTTTGTCGGGGCGGCCGAACGTTTGTCACAAGGATACCCATGGGGGTATTATCTGGCAACAGGAACCTGAATTCGCGTCGATGGTCCGGAGGGCGTCTGATGGATGTGTTGCTGCTGGCCCCACTGGGGCTGATCGTGGGACTGTCGCTGGGCGCGCTGGGAGGTGGTGGCGCCATCCTGATGGTGCCGATCCTCGTCTACCTCGCCGGCCAGAGCCCCCAGGCAGCCACCACCGGATCACTCGTGATCGTGGGGCTCAGCTCACTGGTGGGCATGCTCACGCATCACCGGGCCGGCCGGGTGAAATATGCCGAGGGGATCCTCTTCGGCCTGCTCGGCATCGGCGGTTCGCTGGCGGGATCGCAGTTGTCGATCCGGGTTCCCGGGCATGTGCTGCTGACGTTGTTCGCGGCGATGATGCTGGTCGTGGCGGGTTTGATGATCCGGAAGGTACGCCGCGCCGCCGCCGGCATCGTCGACCCCGAACCCGATCGCATCATCGACTTCCACCCGTTGCGGATCTCGGTGGGTACGGCGATCAAGCTCGTCCTGGCCGCCACCGGCGTCGGCCTGCTGACGGGGTTCTTCGGCGTCGGCGGTGGGTTCGCGGTCGTCCCGGCGCTGGTGCTCGTTATGGGTTTCGGGATGCAGACCGCCGTGGCCACCTCGCTCCTGGTCATCATCATCAACTCGATCACCGCCTTCGCGGGGCGCCTCGGCTCCGGGCTCGACCTCGACTGGGGCGTGATCCTGCCGTTCGCCCTGATGGCCGCGATCGGCAGCGTGATCGGTGGCAAACTCTCTCAGCGCATCCCGCAGCGCAAGCTCACCATCGCGTTCATCGTGATGCTCATCGGCGTCGCCTTGGCCGTCGGGGCTGCCAACCTGCCGGCGTTCTTCTGAGGCGTACGCCCGCCCGCATCCTCGCCACGCCCGCTCCCTCGGCTCGCCCGCCCTCTCACCGGGTCAGGCCGCTCCGGCACTTTCACCCGTCCCGGTCCCTGGCGACACATCGACCTGCGATGTCGTGCCATATGGCACGACTTGCGGTCCGGCTCGCCGTGTCGCAAGCCAAGTCGTGACATCCGGCGCGTCCTGCATCAGGCGTCGGCGTGTCGCACAGACCAGGGTGACCCAGGTTGAGCTGTCCGCATGCCACAGAGTCGCATCTTCGCTCGGGTTGCACGGGGGTGCTCGGCTCGTAGTGTCTTCGCGCGCGATACTTCACGCGCGAAGAGGGGCGTACCCGCGCGGCTCCACCCAACCCGCGCGAAGATGCCCCGGCTTGTCCGTGTTAGCTCACCCCGTCGTTTGAGCTTGCCCAGATCGTTTCAGCCCCCGCTCCGCGGCCTGGAGCTGCGCAGGCTTCCCCGTATCAGCTTGCCCCGATCGCTTCAGCTCGTCGTCGCCTCTTCAGCGTCCCCCCGCTCAGCTATGGCTTGCCCAACCCTCTCCAGCTTGCGGTGCACCGGGGGCGGAGTCGGCGAAGGCGAGCCCATTGACATCCCGCGCCGAGTGCCGGCCCGCTGAAGACGACAGGGCAAGCTGGGTGACCGGAACGAACGCTGAGTCAGAGACCAAGTGCCCCAAAATGGGCCGATCTCGTCGGTTTGCTGGTCGGCGCAGTGGTCCGGAGGGGTACGCAAGCTGAATGCCGACCAGCCATACCGGCGCATGTCGGTCAGTGCGCTCCGCGCACCTGCCGACCCGCACAGCGGAGACCATCACGCGTGCAACCGCCGGCTCCATGGGTGCTTCCGGAGCGGACGCAATTCCATAGCACGCGCAACCCATCCCTGGGGGTGTACGCAGCGTGGGCTGCCGGTCGTCGTGGGTGGAACAGTCCACTTCGACAGGCGCTTCCGAAATGGAAGCAACTACATAGCACGCTGACGCCTGCAGGTGCCTACGTCTCCTCGGGTGACTCGGATGGCACCGAGAGCTCGGCCACCCGGCGTACCGACTCGGACTCCTGCGCCTGCTCACTCAGCGCCGCGCCGAAGAACCGATAGGTCCATTCCTGAGCCAGTGCCCGGTTCTCGGCAAAGATGATCGGCACCTGCGGGAACCGTGCCTGGCATTCACCGAGCGCGTCGGCCACGACGGCGGGCCGCACGAAGTCCAACTTGAAGACCGATGAATAGCGGTCCTCGACCACTACCGCAGCACGCGGCAGGGCAGCCAGGTCAGACAACTGATAACGCAGCTTGCCACTGGTGAGCCCGCCCACGAGATCGGCGAGGTTCTTGCGCTCGACGGCCGCTACGACCGAGCCTTCGGCCTCCACCGCATAGTCACCCGCGGGCAGGCCCCGCTTCACCGTGCTGGCCTGCTGATCGGAGAACTTCCAGGCATAGCGCTCGTGGGAGTCGACGATGATCTCCATGCCCGCGACCCCGGACGCGCGGGCAGTGGGAAACACCACCTGAGGCCGGGCCTGCTTGGCCACCCGTGCGGTCTGCCAGAACACGGCCTCACGCCCGCCGCGCACCCGCGTCATCACGAACTGCGACCGGTTCTCCCGGCCGCGATCCAACACCAGGTCGATGGCCGCACCCCGGCGTACCACCGAACGAACCGGCACCCGCTCCACGATCTCCGGATCGACGACCCACTCCGCGTGGTGGCAATAGAGCTTGCCGGTCCGCGGCCAGGTCTCCTTGGTCTTGAGCACAATCCCGTTGTCGAGTGGGATGAGCAGGAGATAGGGCAGGGCGGAGTCGTCGTCGGGGTTGCGTGCGATCAGGAACTCCTTCTCCATGGCGCCAGGTTTCAGACCTCGGTCATGTTGACGTTGGTGAAGGCGATGGCCACGTTGGGCCCGCCGAAACCGAACGAGTTGTTGATCGCCGCGAGATCACCGTCGGGCAGCTCGCGCGTGGTGTTGGCGGCGATGTCGATGCCGAGATCGGGCTCCATGTTCTCGAGGTTGATCGTCGGGGGAATGATTCGATGGCGCAACGCCAAGATCGTCGCCAGCGACTCCAGAGCGCCCGCCGCACCCAGCAGGTGGCCGGTCATCGACTTGGTGCCGGTGACGATGGCGCGGTTGTTGTCCCCGAGCGCAGCGCGGATCGAGCCGGCCTCGGTGATATCGCCCTGCGGAGTCGACGTCGCGTGAGCATTCACGTGATCGATATCGGCCGCGGACAGCGAGGCATCGGCGAGGGCCCGCTTCATGGCGGACGCCTGGCCATAACCGGTCGGGTCGGGCTGGACGATGTCGTGGGAGTCGGCGGAGATGCCGGCACCGGCCAAGGTGCCATAGATCTTCGCGCCACGTGCCTGGGCGTGCTCCAGAGTCTCCAGCACCAACACCGCAGCGCCCTCACCGAGCACGAACCCGTCGCGATCGATATCCCACGGACGGGACGCGCGCTCGGGCTCGTCGTTGCGGCGCGACAGGGCCTGCATCTGGCCGAACGCGGCGATGGGCAGGGGATGGACGACACCCTCGGTGCCGCCCACGACACAGACGTCGGCGCGGCCGTTGCGGATCAGCTCCAGGCCCTGCGCGATGGCCTCGTTGGAGGAGGCACAGGCGGAGACAGGGGTGTGTACGCCCGCCTTGGCGCCGATGCGCAGGCCCACTTGGGCGGCCGGGGCATTGGCCATGAGCATGGGGATCGTGTAGGGGGAGACGCGGCGTACACCGCGTTCCTTCAGCGTGTCCCAATTGTCCAGGATCGTATGGAGACCGCCGATGCCGGTGCCGATCGACACGGCCAGGCGGTCGCGGTCGAGGGTGTTCTCCTCGCCGAGTGCGAAGCCCGCATCGCCCCACGCCTCGAGGGCGGCGACGACGGCGAGCTGGCTCGAGCGGTCCATGCGGCGGGCTTCGACTCGCGGGACGATGGTGTCCGGCTGGACGACCACCTGCGCAGCGAACTTGGTCGGCAGTTCCGCAGCCCAGTCTTCCGTGATGGTGTGTACGCCGGAACGCCCGGCGAGCAGGCCTTCCCAGGTGGAGGCGACGTCCCCGCCCAGGGGCGTCGTGGCGCCCAGGCCGGTGATGACAACGGTGCGGCTCATGCCTCTGCTCTCGTTAGTCGGATGGTGAAGAAAAGATAGAGGGCGCTTCGGCGGGATCCCCGGGAGGGATCCCGCCGGAAGCAGGAAGGCTCAGGCCTGCGAGCGCTCGATGTAGGCCACGGCGTCGCCGACGGTCTTGAGGTTCTTGGCCTCTTCGTCGGGGATCGACACGCCGAACTTGTCCTCGGCCGCATAGATGATCTCGCTCATGGCGAGGGAGTCGGCGTCGAGGTCGTCGATGAAGGACTTGTCCATCTGGACGTCCTCGACCGGCACGTTGCAGACCTCGTGGACGATCTCGGCGAGCTCGGCGCGGATCTCTTCAGTGGTAGCCATGTTTTCTCCTTGGTTGGTTGGCTTTGGTTGGTTCTCGGTTGGATCAGGTGAATCGGGTGACTCAGGGCAGGACGATGACCTGGCCGGCGAAGATCAGGCCGCCGCCGAAGCCGACGATGAGGGCGGTGTCGCCGCTCTTGGCGAGACCCTCCTCATAGAGGGTCTCGATGGCCAGCGGGATCGAGGCGGCCGAGGTATTGCCCTGGCGCTTGATGTCGCGCGCCACGGTGACATGTTCCGGCATCCGCAGCGTCCGCATCATCGCGTCGATGATGCGGTTGTTGGCCTGGTGGGGGACGAACAGGTCGAGATCGTCGACGCTGAGGCCCGCCTTGTCGAGCATTTCGGTGGTCTTGCGCGCAACGGTCTGGGAGGCCCACTTGAACACGGCCTGACCCTCCATATAGACCGTCGGGGTCTCGTCGCTGGAGTTGTCGTCCCACATGCGGGTCATCTTCAGCACGTCCGACGCGGCACCATCGGCACCCCACACGACCGGGCCGATCTTGGGCTCATCGCTCGGGCCGACCACCGCGGCGCCCGCACCATCGGCGAACAGGAACGCCGTCGAGCGGTCGGAGAGGTTGGTGATGTCCGTCAGACGCTCGACGCCGATGACGAGGACATGGGTGGCCGCGCCGGAGCGTACCAGCGCGTCGGCCTGGGCCAACCCCACGCAGAAGCCGGCGCAGGCGGCCGCGATGTCGTACGCCGGCGCGCCCTGCGCGCCCAGCTCGAGCGCGATCTGCGGCGCCACGGCCGGGAACTGGGTCATATGGGTGACGGTCGCCACGATGACACAGTCGATCTCGGAGCCCTCGATGCCGGCGCGTTCCATCGCCTGCTTGGCGGCGGACACAGACATCATCGTGATCGTCTCGTCCTCGCTGGCCCAGCGGCGCTCGCTGATGCCGGTGCGCTGCACGATCCACTCGTCGGACGACTCGATCATCGTGCACATCTCGGCATTGTCGACCACACGGCGCGGGCGATAGGAGCCGATGCCCATGATGCGTGCGTACTGCGCCCCCTCGGACGACTTGATCTTGCTCATCATGCTTCCTTCGACTCGGTGGCGGCAGCCTGCTCGCCATGGTTGCGGACGAAGTCCCGGGCTGCGGGGAGTTCGTCGGGCGTGTTGAGGGCAAAAACCTCGACACCCTTGAGATTGCGCTTGGCGATGCCGGTCAGCGTGCCGGCCGGCACGAGCTCCAGCAGGCCCGTAACACCCAGGTCAGCCATCGTCTCCATGCACAGGTCCCAGCGCACGGGGTTGGCGACCTGGCCGACCAGGCGGCGCAGGACTTCGTCGCCGGTGGGGACGACAGCGCCGTCGGCGTTCGACAGCAGGCGTACGCCCGGATCGGCGGGGGAGACATCGGCGGCGACCGCGGCCAGGCGAGCCACGGCGAGCTCCATGTGGACCGTATGGAACGCGCCCGCCACGCTGAGCGGCACCAGCCGGCAGCGGCGAGGGGCATCGCCGGCGAGGGCTTCGAGCTGTTCGACGGTGCCCGCGGCCACGATCTGGCCCTTGCCGTTGTTGTTGGCGGCCGTGAGGCCGTGATGCTCGATGGCCGCCAGGACCTCATCGGGATTGCCGCCGACCATCGCGGTCATCGACGTCGGGGTAACGGCACTGGCCTCGGCCATGGCCCGACCGCGCTCGCTGACGAGGGTCATGGCCTCTTCGGCGGTCAGGACGCCCGTGATGGCGGCGGCGGTGAGTTCACCGACGGAATGGCCGGCGGCGACGCTTCGGGCCGGCAGCGGCGCGTCGGCAAACAACGCCTGCGCACTGAGCAGGCCGGCGGCCACCAGCAGCGGCTGGGCGATGGCGGTGTCGCGGATGGTCTCCGCGTCGGCCTCGGTCCCATAGTGGGTGAGGTCGAGGCCGGCAGCCTCGGACAGCGCGGTCAGCCGTTCGGCCGACGCGGCATCCGTCAGCCACGGCGTGAGGAAACCAGGAGTCTGGGCGCCTTGTCCCGGCGCAACGATTGCGAGCACAGTGCCACTCTGGCGCGTTTCGCCGCGACACGCGTCAACCGACGCGACCAAAACGTCATGTGCCGTTCTTGTCGGGTTCCTACAAATGTCCAGAAGAACGGCACGAGGGTTGCCGGTTCATGATCAGGAGCCCAAAATGACGGCCGTTCGATCGCCGGTCCGGCGGATTGGGCCGCGGCAGACGGTCACGAGCCGATGAGTCGACCGAGGGTCAGCGCCAGTCGCAGGACGTAGGCATCGCGCGCGTCGGAAGGGTTGAACCCCGTCACCTCGTGGATGCGCTTTAGGCGATATCTCACAGTGTTGGGGTGGACGAACAGGAGCCTGGAGGCGCCCTCGATCGCCGAGCCCTGGTCGAGGAAGCACACCAGGGTCTCGAGCAGGCCGCCCCCCGCCTGTTGCAGGGGCTGGAACACATCCCGGGCGAGTGCGCGCCGCGCATGACCGTCACCGGCCAGCGCACGCTCGGGCAGGAGGTCATCCGCCGACACCGGACGAGGGGCCTCGGGCCAGGCGACGGCCGCTCGCAGCCCGGACAGGGCCGCCCGGACCGATCCGATCGTGTCGACCAGATGATCGACCGTCGGGCCGACCACGACCGGGCCGGCGCCGAACGCATCGAGGATCCGGTCGACGACCTTGATCGAGCCCTCGGGCTCGCCGATCTGGTCCCCGCCCAGCACCACGACCAAGCGATCCCCCTGGACGCCGAGCAGGACGTCAATCTCGGTGCCGAGGCGCTGGCGCAGTTCCTCGCCGAGGCGGGGGTTGTCGGTGGGGGGTGCGGAGCCGACCGCGACGCACACGCTCTGGGCCGAGGCCCAGCCGAGGGTCGAGGCCCGGGACAGCACGGTCTCGTCGGTCTCGCCCCGCACGACGGCATCCACCACGAGGGCCTCGAGCCGGGCATCCCAGGCGCCGCGGGTTTCCGCCGCCCGGGCGTACACCTCCGCCGCCGCGAACGCCACCTCCCGGCTGTAGTTCAGGATCGCCGCCTGCGCGATCGGCCGGTCGCCGCGGGGGAGGAGCTCCTGGAGTTTCTGCTCGACCACCTCGATGGTGGTCCGGACAAGCTCCACGGTTTGGTGGAGCGTGATGTGCCGGGCGAGCGCCCGCGGCGCGTGGCCGAAGATATCGAGGCCCTGGGCCGAGGAGTTCGGGTCGCCGAACCAGGTCACAAATCCGTCGATGCCGGTCCGCGCGATGACCGCGACCCAGGAGCGATTGTCGGCGTCCAGGGCGGTGAACCAGGGGTGCCGCTCTTCCATCTCGTCCGTCGCGGCATGGGCCATCGTGTCCGCGAGGCCGCTCAGGCGCTTGGCCATCGCCGTGCGTTGCCTCGACGACAACTGGGGCGGCCGTGCGCCTCGGATCTCCGCGGTCATGGCCCCAGAGCCTAGACCGTGGACACCGGAGCGGGTCGGGTCTGCCAATCTTGAGCGCATGACGCCTCGACAGTTCCTCCGCCGTGGGCTGTCGCGGCGCGTCGAGCTGGAGAACATGACGCCCCTGGAACAGGTCCGCGCCGGGCAGTTCTGGCGCCGGTTCCTCCAGTTGATGATCGGCCTGGTGCTGTTCGGAGTGTCCATGGCACTGCTGCTGCGCGCGGGACTGGGCCTGGAGCCGTGGGGCGTCTTCGCGTACGGCGTCATGAATCACGTGCCCCTCTCCTATGGCCAGGTCACGATCGTGATCTCCTTCGTCGTGCTGCTGCTGTGGATCCCGCTGAAGCAGTGGCCCGGGCTCGGGACACTGCTCAACGCTGTCGTCATCGGCCTGGCCGTCGACGCGACGCTGCTGGTCGTTCCCGACATCAGCGGGCTCGGCTGGCAGCTGCTCGTGCTCGTGATCGCTGTTGTCGGCAACGGCCTGGCCGGCGCGCTCTATATCGGCAGCCAGTTCGGCCCCGGGCCCCGTGATGGGCTGATGACCGGGCTCTCCCGGCGTACCGGTCGCTCCATCCGCCTCGTCCGCACCACCCTCGAAATCGTGGTGGTTCTGCTCGGTTGGCTGCTGGGCGGTGTCGTCGGTATCGGCACCGTTCTCTATGCGCTGGGTATCGGCCCGGTGGTGCAGTTCTTCCTGCCCCTGGTCACCGTGCGCGTACGCCGGCCCGCCGCTGTGGTCGAGGCTGATCCCGAGGCCGGGGGCGGGCCTGATTCGGGGACCCCGCCCGACCAGGGTTAGGTGGCTCGGCGGCGGGGCAGACCCGGGCCGGTGTGGGGTGGGGGCCGTATGCAGTTGCTTCCGTTTCGGAAGCGCCCTTCCAGTCCGTCACTCACGCGAGACACACCGACGCCGATCCGCCTCGTGCCGAATCGGGATCTGGCACGACTCCGGTGGGCGTTCGGCGTGTCGCGCGGGTCAAGCACCCGCTTCCGAAATGGAAGCAACTGCATAGCGCTCCGAACAGCACTCCGTGACCCGGAGCCCCCGACGCGGAGGACTAGGCTGGCCGGGTCGCTCGGTGACCCCGTGCCGATCAGCCCCCTGTCGAGAGGAATTCCGGTGGATCCCATCGATGCCCTGCGCGAGATCGCGTACCTCCTCGAACGCGGCCGGGCGGACACCCACCGAGTCAAGGCCTATCGGCGCGCGGCCGACCAGCTCTCGGGCATGACGTGTGCGGTGCGCGACGAGCATCAGCGGGCGCAGGACTGGCGTACGCTCCCTGGGCTGGGACCGAAGACCGTCGCGGTGATCTCCCAGGCGCTTGAGGGCGAAACCCCGGCTTACCTCGCTCAGCTCCGCACCGAGCAGCAACCGCTCGCGCACGGCGGCAAGAAGATTCGCGCCGCGCTCAAGGGGGATCTGCACTGCCACTCGACGTGGTCCGACGGCGGCTCGCCACTGGAGGAGATGATGCTGTCGGCGCAGGCGCTGGGGTATGCGTACCAGGCCATCACCGATCACTCTCCCCGTCTGAAAATCGCCCGTGGGCTCTCGGCCGAAAGACTCCGCGACCAGGTGCAGTTCGTAGGCGACCTCAACTATGCGATGCCGGACTTCCGAGTCCTGACCGGCATCGAGGTCGACATCCTCGAGGACGGGGGCCTCGACCAGGAACAGGATCTCCTGCTCAGCCTCGACGTCGTCGTCGCGAGTGTGCATTCCCACCTGCGGATGGATTCCGAGACCATGACCCACCGCATGGTCGCGGCCATCGCCAACCCCGCGACCAACATCCTCGGGCACTGCACGAACAGGCTGATCATGGGCAATCGGGGTACGCGGCCGCAGTCGGACTTCGATGCCGAGGTGGTGTTCGCCGCCTGTGCCCAGTTCGGGGTCGCGGTCGAGATCAACTCCCGCCCCGAACGCGCCGACCCGCCGGACGACCTGCTCGGCCTGGCGATCGATCTCGGGTGTGTGTTCTCGATCAACACCGATGCCCATGCACCCGGTCAGCTCGACTGGATCGCCTACGGCTGTGAGCGCGCCGAGGCCCACGGCATCGAGCCCGAGCAGATCATCAACACCTGGGACGTCGATCGCCTGCGGGAGTTCTGCCGCCGGGGCTGACAACCCACCTCCGGAAAGATCTGCCGAAAGCGCGGAACATTCGGACTGAGAGGGCGCTCTTAGAGGGCGTACGAACGAAACCGTTCGACAGCAGGAGGCCACATTCCGGGCCCCGCTGAGCGCGTTCTATTGCCCGACCGACATCGTCGAGAACGGTGTCGTCTATGAGGGCGTCCTCATCCTCCCCACGACCACCATGCAGAAGATGTGGACCGGTGACGTAGCCGGAACCCAGGTCGCCGTCCCGGGTGACTTCATCGCAGCGATCGTTGTTGCGCATGAGTACGCCCACGGCGTCATGGACAGCCTCGTGCCCTATGGCATCGAGCCGACCGGCAAGAACAGTGAGCTCATCGCCGACTGCCTCGCCGGTGCGTGGATGGCCAGCGCCGAGCGGCGCGGCATGCTGACCGACACCGACGTGGAGGAGGCGGTCGCCGCCCTCGAAAGCGGTGGCGACAGCCATGCCAATGGCAGCCACGGCACCTCCCGCGAGCGGGTCCAGGCCCTGGCTCTCGGCTACCAGGGCAACGCGACCTATCCCGGCGGCAGCGTGAGCACCTGCCTCACCGTCTACGGCAGCTGATCGCGGCGGTCCAGGATCGCGCCGGCCAACCAGGCGAGCCCGAGCGTGAGCGTGAGGCTCGGGGCGGCGACTTGGACGATCTGGGTCAGATCGAGAGCGGCGGCCGTGGTGACCGCGGAGCTGCCGAGGCTGAGGGCGTTGGTGACGAGAGCGTACGGAAGGAGCATCGTCACCGCGCCCGAGCCGTTGAGCACGAATCCGATCGACACGACACAACCGAGTACGCCGACCGCAATCGGTGCGGCGAACGAACGGACGAGCATCGAGATGAGGGACTGCAGGGCCGCGACCGACAGGCCCGCGAGAGTCGCCACGGCGATGCTCAGCAGGAACTGCGGCGGGAGCGCCGGCGACAGGCCGCCGAACACGATCCCTGCGATCCAGCTCAGGACCAGCAGGACCGCCTGCATGGCAGCGACCAGGATGCCGAGCACCGCGAGCTTGGCCCCGACGACCGTCCATGACGAGGTCGGCCCCGACATGAGGCGCGGCCAGTTGCCGCGGTGCTCCATGCGCCAGACGGACGATCCGAGAATCGCGATGCCGACGGACAGGAAGATCAGGCCATAGAAGAGGGTGACCTGTCCCCAATAGGAGTCCCAGCCGCCCGTGAACGCCTGCAGGTTCATGACGTAGTTCACGACGGCATTCGGTTTCATGGGTCAGCTTTCGATCCGGTCGAGTCGGCGGAGGCCGAGCGCGACGAGGGCGGAGAGAACGAGGAGGAACAGCGTCACGGCGGGCCAGGCGATCGGTGTCGCCTCATAGCCCGGCCAGGCCCGTCAGCTGGTTGTCCACACGCGCGGAGAGCCACACATGAGTGGCCAGGATCGCGAGGGTGATGGCGAAGGAAGCGACGGCGTACCAGAGCCAGCGACCGACAGGCAGGGGCAGCGTCGCTCCGACGAAGCGGCTGGCGAGCACCAGGCCGCCGAGCTCGAAGACCGTGGTGGCGAGGACGACCGGCGCGAGGGCGAGCATCTTGGTCAGGCACAGCCGACCCTTCGACTGCCCGAGCGTGGCGGCCATCAGCCAGCCGTTGCCCTGGTGTTCGACATCCACCAGACGTGAGGCCAGCACCGCTGCGAGGAGGGGAGCGGTCATGGCTTTGGCCATGGCCTACCAGAGGAGGGTCCCCTCCCAATGCTGCTGCGCGGGATCGTTGATCTGGGCGACATAGCTGGCGCGGAACAGTTGCATGCAGCTGAACAGCAGCGTGCCGAGGCTCAGGACTCCGGCGACGAGCCAGACCTTCAAGCGGCGCATCTTGGCGTACTCCACCGTCAGGAACCCCATCACAGGTCACCGCCCCGCCCGGTGAGGGAGATGAAGATGTCTTCGAGGCTCTGCTGTTCACGGCGTACGCCATGGATCGCGATGTCGTGGTTGACGAGGGTGGCGACGGCTGCGGCGGTGCCGGGCTGGTCGATGCCGCTGAGGCGGACGCCATCGTGGGTACGCCGGGCTCCGGCTGGCTCGAGCACGCTGCCGGCGCGCACGGGATCCGGGGTCTCGATCAGCAGATCGGGCAGGGAGCGCGCGAACAACTCCGCCCGTGTGCCCTGGAAGATCAGCCGACCGTGGTCGATGATCCCGAGCACCTGGGCCATCTTCTCCATCTCCGCGAGGAGGTGGGAGGACACCATGACCGTGATGCCGTTGGCGGCAAGGGAAATCAGCAGCTCCCGGATTTCCTCGATGCCGGCCGGGTCAAGGCCGTTGGTCGGCTCGTCGAGGATGAGCAGGCGCGGGTCGCGGGCGAGGGCCATGGCGATGCTGAGGCGCTGCTTCATCCCGAGGGAGTAGTTCTTGACCAGCTTGTCCTTCTGCTTCTCCAACCGGACGGTGGCGAGGGCATGGCTGACCTGGACGTCGGTGAGGCCAAGCAGCTTCTGCACCACGCGCAGGTTCTCCGCGCCGGTCAGGTGGCCATAGACCGACGGGGCCTCGATCAGGGAACCGATGCCCGCCAGGAGGCGGCGACGGGACGAGCGGTTCATCTCCTCCCCGAAGACGGTGACTGTCCCGGCCGTGGGCTGGATCAGCGAGAGCAGCATCTTCATGGTGGTCGACTTGCCCGAGCCGTTCGGGCCGAGGAACCCATAGACGCAGCCCTCGGGGACCCGGAGGTCGACGTCTGCGACGACCGTCGCGCGGCCGTAGGTCTTGGTCAGGCCGGAGGTGGTGATGATGTCCATGGCTCAACGCTCCCGTGCAGGGCGTAAGCCCGGCCTCGGCCGTTGGCATGGTTTCGTCGCTCATCCCGGGGTATGAGCCCGAGTGCTCTCCCAGTTGTCCCTCCATATCGTGGCCATCCGAATAATTCTGATGATCTTGGGAGACGTGGGTCTTCACCGTCGGCATGGACACGGACAGCCGCTCGCAGATCTCCGTGTTGGTCCAGCCCCTGGCGATGGCGATGAGGATCTCTAGCTCGCGCGGGGTGAGGCCCTCGATGATCCGACGGGTGTCGCGATCGAGAGCCGCGGGCTGATCGGGGGCACCACCGAGGACCGGGCGTACCTGCTCGAGGAGTCGCTTGGTTGACCGCGGAGAGATGACCGCATCTCCCGAGTGGACGGTCCGGATCGCCGCGAGGAGATCCTCGGGAGGCATGTCCTTGAGCAGGAACCCGGAGGCGCCGGCGCCGAGACCGTCGACGACGTACTCCTGCGTGTCGAACGTCGTGAGGATGATGACCCGGGTCGATCCACCGAGTGCGCGGGTCGCCGAGATCCCGTCCAGCACGGGCATCTGCACGTCCATGAGGATCACATCGACGGGCTCCGCGGCATTGCGATCCAGCGCCTCCCGGCCATTG
Source organism: uncultured Enemella sp. (assembly GCA_964515145.1). GTDB lineage: Bacteria > Actinomycetota > Actinomycetes > Propionibacteriales > Propionibacteriaceae > Enemella. The sequence continues at coordinate 28,689 of CAZEVN010000014.1, read as the reverse complement.
ACCGCCTGCCAGTCCACGGACATGTCGGGCTGCGAAGCGATGACCATGGCCACGCCGGAGGTGAACAGTTGTTGGTCATCGGCGAGGCCCACGGTGATCACGTGGGCACCATACCGGCGCCCGGACGGCCGTCGTGTGATCCCGGCGACGAAATCGTCCGGGCTCCCGGCGAGCCCGCGACCATCGGGCTAGAGTTGCGGTGCTGGTTCTTCCCGCTTCGGCGGGAAGTCGCAAGAGGGAACCCGGTGAGAGTCCGGGACTGCCCCGCAGCGGTGAGTGGGAACAACCTCCGTCAGATGCACTGGGACGACCACCCGGGAAGCGACGGACACTAGGAACCCGGCCGGATCGCCGATCGGAAAGCCCGCAAGTCCGAAGACCTGCCAGTGTGCCGCACGCCGTGCGGCGCGCGCCTGCACACACCGCCTCGAGGGAGGGCGGCGGGGTTGCCTCGGTGACGAGAGCAGCGACCGGCCCGACCCCGAGGCTTCCGGGAGGTCTTCTTCGTCATGTCATCCACGTCCGCTGTGAGTGGTCTTCGCCTGAGCCCCTATCAATCCGCCACCGAGATCTTCGACCACCTCCAATCGCTCGATTTGAGCGGTGACGGCTCCCTTCAGCTGGCGGAAGCGGCGCATCGCCCGGCCTTCCACCTCATGACGGCCTCGATCGATGCACACCTGGTGGGATATGCGGCGACGTCGCTCAGCGGGGAAGACGTCCGCCTGGATCCGGTTGTTCTGTCCCCGGCGCTCGCGCCCCACGACGCCGAGAAGGTGTGCGAGGCCCTGGTCGACGGGCTGCTCAGACTCGATGAGCGGCCCTGGGCCAGGCTGGTGGTGCGCCCCCGGTCTCCGGGGCTGCGGCTTCTTCTCGACCGGGGCTGGCGCCTGGAGTCACCCGACCCCAACTCGGTCGGGCTCATCCTTTCCGGGGCGGAGGCATCGGCATGAAGCAACAGGGTGGAGGGCCAGCGGCCCAGGAGTGCGTGAGTGCAGGAGAGGCCCGGCGACCATGACGTCGATCGAGGAGACCCACCTTCCCCTGGCCGAGGGCTTCGACACGCTGACCCATGAGCAGTGGCAGCAGTTGGTGGCCAGGGTGCTCAATCGGGGTCGCCCCGAGGACAAGAAACTGGACGGGTCCGCGTCCGTGGCACGTCTGCGCACCACAACTGTCGACGGCATCGGCATCGACTGTCTCTATGAGGCCGAGGCCGAGCCCCGACCGGTCGGCCACCCCGGCGTCATGCCGTTCACCCGGGGGAGTGGCCATCGACCACCCGAGACTCCCTGGGATGTCCGTGCGCTGCATGAGGATCCGGACGCCGAAGTCACGCGCAAGGCCGTGCTGGCCGATCTCGAACACGGCGTCACGTCGATCTGGGTCGAACTGGGGGACCACGCCCTCCGCCCCGGAGATCTGGGGGTCGCACTGGCGGATGTCCTGCTGGACCTGGCCCCCGTTCATGTGTCCAGCGCCTCGGATCAGGCAGCTGCAGCCAAGGCTCTCGTGGACGTCTGGCGCAACCGCGGCATCGCCCCTGGGAAAGCGCTCGGCAACCTCGGCCTCGACCCCCTCGGCCATGCAGCCAGAACCGGTCTCGTCTCCGAGCCCGACGCGATGCTCGAGGCCGTCTCCGACTGCGTCGCGCACTATCCGCAGGTGCGCGCCATCATGATCGACCTGCGTGTCCACCACGATGCCGGCGCGGGCGATGTGGACGAGGTGGCGTACGCGGTGGCGACCGGTGTCGAATATCTGCGCCTCCTGGAGGCCCACGGCATCAGTCCGACCACCGCGTTCGGCCAGATCGAGTTCCGGCTCAACGCCACAGCCGACGAGTTCCTCACCATCGCCAAGCTGAGGGCCCTGCGTCGGGTGTGGGCCCGAGTAGGGGAGGAGTGCGGGGTGCCCGAGGACAAGCGCGGCGCCCGGATCCACGCCGTCACGTCGCACCGGATGATCAGTCGCGACGATCCCTATGTGAACATGCTTCGCACCACCGTCGCCTGTTTCGCAGCGGCTGTCGGTGGTGCGGAGGCGATCACCGTGTTGCCGTTCGACACGGTGGCGGGACTTCCGGATGCGTTCAGTCGCCGGGTCGCCCGCAACACCCAGATCCTCCTGGCCGAGGAATCCAACATCGGCCGAGTCCTCGACCCGGGTGGCGGGAGTTGGTATGTCGAGGCACTGACCGACGAGCTTTCCCGCGCCGCCTGGTCGGTGTTCCAGGAGCTCGAATCGATCGGCGGAATGGCCTCTGCACTGGCCGCCGGCACCATCCACGAGCGCATCACGGCCACAGCTACGCAGCGCGCCGACCGGCTGGCGAAGCGCACCCTGCCGCTCACCGGCGTCAGCATGTTTCCCCAGACCGAGGAACAGCCGCTGATCCGGCGACCCCGCCCTCAGACTCCGACCTGGCCGGGCGGGCTGGTGGCGCACCGCGATGCCGAGGTCTTCGAGCAGCTTCGCGACCGCTCGAGCGCGCAGGCCGAGGCGACGGGCGAGGCACCGCGGGTGTTCCTGGCCTGCCTCGGTGCTCGACGTGACTTCGGTGCCCGCGAGACCTTCACCAGTGCGCTGCTCGCGGTGGGCGGGCTGGCGACGCCCCGCAGCGAGGGAGGTACGCCCCAGGAGATCGCGGACAGGGCTCGCGCGGTCGGCGCACGGGTGGCAGTGCTGTGCTCGTCTGCAGACAGGTACGCCGAGTCCGGTGCCGAGGTTGCGGGCGCGCTGCGGGAGTCGGGCGTCGAACGCATCTATCTCGCCGGGCGGCCCAGCGAACTCGGCGACGATGCGGCCGCAGTCGACGGTGCCCTTTTCGCCGGGATGGAGGTGGTCAGCACGCTGACCTCCATCCTCGACCTGCTGGGCGCTCCGCTGACTCCCGATGAGCCGGCTGAGCCCGAGGTGAACGGCGAGGCAATTCCCCGGATCAAGGAGGAACCACGATGACCATTCCACGGTTCGATGCCGTCGACCTCGGCCCGGGGCTGCCGCCGTCCGATTCGGCTGCGCGCTGGGAGACGGTCGCGCCCCGGAATCCTTCGTTCACCGCCGACTGGGAGACCCCGGAGCACATCCTGGTCGCGCCGCTCTATGGCGACGCCGACCTGGCCGACCTCGACTTCCTCCACACGGTGCCGGGTGCGCCCCCGTTCCTGCGCGGGCCCTATCCGACCATGTATGCCAATCAGCCCTGGACCATCCGGCAATATGCCGGCTTCTCCACGGCCGAGGAGTCGAACGCCTTCTATCGCCGCAACCTCGCGGCGGGGCAGAAGGGCCTGTCGGTGGCCTTCGACCTGGCGACCCACCGCGGCTATGACTCCGACCATCCCCGCGTCGCAGGCGACGTCGGCATGGCCGGCGTGGCCATCGACTCGATCTATGACATGCGTACGCTCTTCGACGGGATTCCGCTCGACCGGATGAGCGTGTCGATGACCATGAACGGCGCGGTCCTGCCAGTGCTGGCGCTCTATGTGATCGCGGCGGAGGAGCAGGGGGTATCGCCCGACCAGCTCTCGGGGACCATCCAGAACGACATCCTCAAGGAGTTCATGGTCCGCAACACCTATATCTATCCGCCCGAGCCGAGCATGCGGATCATCTCCGACATCTTCGCGTTCACCAGCACGAAGATGCCGCGGTTCAACTCCATCTCCATTTCGGGCTATCACATGCAGGAGGCGGGGGCGACCGCCGACCTGGAGCTGGCGTACACCCTGGCCGACGGAGTCGAATACATCCGCGCCGGCCGGAGCGTGGGCCTGGATGTCGATGCGTTCGCGCCGCGCCTGTCGTTCTTCTGGGCGATCGGAATGAACTTCTTCATGGAAGTTGCCAAGATGCGGGCGGCCAGACTCCTCTGGGCCCGCTTGGTTCGGGACTTCCAGCCGAAGAGTGACAAGTCGATGTCCCTGCGTACGCACTCGCAGACCTCGGGCTGGTCCCTCACTGCCCAGGACGTCTTCAACAATGTTGTGCGGACGTGCGTGGAGGCGATGGCGGCCACCCAGGGGCATACGCAGTCGCTGCACACTAATGCGCTCGATGAGGCGATCGCCCTGCCCACCGACTTCTCCGCTCGCATCGCGCGCAACACGCAGCTGTTCCTCCAGCAGGAGTCGGGGACGTGTCGGGTGATCGATCCCTGGGGCGGCAGCGCCTATGTCGAGACGCTCACCGCGGATCTGGCCCGCCGCGCGTGGGCCCACATCCAGGAGGTCGAAGCGGCCGGCGGGATGGCCAAGGCGATCGAAGCCGGCATCCCGAAGCTCCGCATCGAGGAGGCCGCCGCGCGTACGCAGGCGCGCATCGATGCGGGCCGCCAGCCGGTCATCGGCGTCAACAAATATCGCGTCGAGGACGAAGAGCCGATCGAGGTCCTCAAGGTCGACAACGCGTCGGTCCGGGCGTCCCAGATCGAGAAGCTGCGGCGGTTGAAGGAGGAGCGCGACGAGGAGCGTACGCAGGAAGCCCTGCGCCGGCTCAGCGAAGGCGCGGCGAACCCCGCTCCGGAGAACAACCTGCTCGCTCTGGCCATCGATGCCGCGCGGGCCAAGGCGACGGTCGGCGAGATGTCGGATGCGATGGAGAAGGTGTTCAGCCGCTATACCGCCCAGATCCGGACGATCAGCGGCGTCTATTCGAAGGAGGCTGCCGGGGTGGAAGCGATCGCGCGCGCCACGGAACTGGTGGAGGAGTTCGAGCGGATCCATGGTCGGCGCCCGCGCATCCTCGTCGCCAAGATGGGCCAGGACGGCCACGACCGCGGTCAGAAAGTGATCTCGACGGCCTTCGCCGATCTAGGGTTCGACGTGGACGTCGGTCCGCTGTTCCAGACGCCGGAGGAGGTCGCGCGGCAGGCGCTGGAGGCTGACGTGCATGTGGTGGGCGTGTCGTCGTTGGCGGCGGGCCATCTCACGCTGGTCCCGGCGCTGCGCGCCGAGCTCGACGCCCTGGGCCTGGGGGATCTGATGATCGTCGTCGGCGGCGTCATCCCGAGCCAGGACTTCGATGAGCTCCGGGCGGCCGGCGCCGACGAGATCTATCCACCCGGCACCGTCATCACCGAGGCGGCTGTCGGGCTCCTGGAGAAGCTGATGAAGCGGTTGGGGGACGATGAACCGGCCGAGGACGGTGACCCGGTCGGTCTGGAACCGAGCGGCGCGCATGGCTAAGACCCACAACATCGCCGAGCTGGCCGAGCGCGTCCTGGCCGGGTCGCGGCTCCACGTGTCCCGGGCCATCACCCTCGTCGAGTCCTCCAATCCCGGACACCGCCAGCAGGCCCGGGAGTTGCTCGGGTTGCTGGCGCCGAAGACGGGGCAGGCGATGCGCGTCGGCATCTCGGGCGTGCCGGGGGCGGGCAAGTCGACGTTCATCGACGCGCTGGGCGTACGCCTGATCGACCGGGGCCATCGGGTGGCCGTGGTGGCTGTCGACCCCAGCTCGACGCGGACCGGCGGGAGCATTCTGGGTGACCGGACGCGGATGGCACAGCTGGCGGCGAGCGACTCGGCATTTGTCCGGCCCTCACCGTCCGGGGGGCATCTCGGTGGGGTGGCCCGGGCAACCCGGGAATCGATGATCGTCCTGGAAGCTGCGGGCTATGACGTCGTGCTCGTGGAGACCGTGGGCGTGGGGCAGTCGGAGGTCGCGGTCGGGGACATGGTCGACACGTTCCTGATGCTCGCGCTCGCCCGCAGCGGCGACCAGCTCCAGGGCATCAAGCGCGGCATCCTCGAACGCGTCGACGTCATCGCCGTCAACAAGGCCGACGGCGACAACGAGCAGGAATCCCGCGTGTGTGCGCGCGAGCTCCGGGGGGCGATGCGCCTGATGTCCGGCGATACTGCGAAGGCGCCTCAGGTCCTGACCTGCAGCGCATACACCGGAGCGGGTCTCGACGATGTCTGGCAGGCCGTGCTGGATCACCGCACGAAACTCGAGGATGCCGGTTCGCTCGCCGAGCGGCGCGCGGACCAGCAGCAGTCCTGGCTGTGGTCGCTGACCGAAACCGCGATCCTGGAGTCGCTGAAACGTTCGCCCCGGGTCCGGGCCCTGCGTGCCGAGGTCGAATCCAAACTCGCGGACGGCACCCTCAGTGCTCCCGAGGGGAGCCGGCAGCTGATCGAGGCGTTTGCCCGCGACGGTGCAGATGGTGGTTGGACCGGCACGGTCGAGGAAGTGGCATTGGGCTGAGCCTGCGAGGATCAGCTCTGGCAACCCGGGGGAGCGACTTGGGCGACCATTGCATTGAACGAGTCGACGGCTTGGCAGCCGCAGCGTGCCTCTCGGGGAAAGTCCAGCCGCAGATCCCGCTGGAAACCAGGCGCATAGATCCGCACCGTGATGCCGTGAACGTCAGCCTGCAACGCGTGGACGTTCTCGCTACCGCACAGTTCCAGCTGGGCGCTGACCAGGCGGCGCAGGGCCTGCGCGTGCTGTGAATCCAGATGGCTGATCCAGGCCGCCTCCCAGCCTGCGAGCGGATCGGTGGCGGCTTCGGCGTAGGCGGAGAGAGGGACCGTTGTGGCATAGCGGTCACCCGGGCTGGGCGCGTTGAGGATGACGCACTCCGGGACGAATCGGGCCATGGGCTCTCCGGTCGACAGTCCGAGGTGATGACGCACCTGGGGATGCGGCGGTGCGGGAAGGAGTTCCACCGTCCCCCGCATCCGCACGTGGGCACGGATCCGATCCGGTTGGGGCACCGACGTGATATCTGTCGCGACCAGATCGAGCAGGGGGCAGGGCTGCCCGTTCTGCAGGTGATCCCAGCACGGACCGTCTCCGGGACGTAGCAGGACAGCTCCCCGAGGATCGATGAGATGGGCCGGGATGATCACCCGATCACTGAGGATGCCCAGCTCCACGTGCGAACATGTCGCGAGCACGGTCCGAGCACGGGTGGAGGGGAGAATCATGGTGACTCCTGGGCAGAAAGTTAGGTAAGCCTAACCTAACGTATCTCAGGTGTTCTGACGCCCGGGAGCATCGGCGGTCGATTTTCGTGACCGCCGATGCCCTGGGTGCGGACCTTCCGCGTCCGCGGGTCAGCCGCGCGCGAGTTCGGCCCGCACGATCTCGGTCGCAGCCACCATGTTCGTCAGTGACGCCGTGACCTCGGGCCAGCCGCGGGTCTTCAGCCCGCAGTCCGGGTTGACCCACAGGCGTTCAGCAGGGAGATAGCGCACGGCATCGCGCAGATGTTCGACGATCTCGTCAACGCTCGGCACGCGCGGCGAGTGGATGTCCCAGACCCCGGGGCCGACCTCACTCGGATAGCCATGCCCGGCGAGCTCGTCGACGATCTCCATCCGCGACCGGGCGGCCTCCAGACTGATCACGTCGGCGTCCATGGCGGTGATGTTGGCCATGATGTCGCCGAACTCGGCGTAGCACATGTGGGTGTGGATCTGGGTCGCGTCGGCCACGCCAGATGTGGTGAGGCGGAAGGCCTCAACGGCCCACGCCAGATAGTCGTCGCGATCACCTTCCCGCAGCGGCAGGGTCTCGCGCAGCGCCGGCTCATCGACCTGGATGGCGACGATCCCGGCCTGCTCGAGGTCGAGGACCTCCTCACGGAGCGCCAGCGCCATCTGGAATGCGGTGTCCCGGCGGGGCTGATCGTCGCGCACGAACGACCAGGCGAGCATCGTCACCGGCCCGGTGAGCATGCCCTTCATCCGGCGCTGACGCTTCGCGTCTCCGTCACCGTCCGTGGCCTGTTCCTGAGCCTTGATCTGCGCATAGGTTGCCCACTCCACGGTCATCGGTGCAGGACGTGCGATGTCCCCGACGATGATCGGTGGCCGGACATAGCGGCTGCCATACGACTGCACCCAACCGTGCTGGGTGAAGACGACCCCGGTGAGTTGCTCGGCGAAATACTGGACCATGTCGTTGCGCTCGGGCTCGCCGTGGACGAGGACGTCGATGCCTAGGTCGTTCTGGAGCTCAAGCACCCGGTCGATCTCGCCGAGCATGGCCTCGCGATAGCTTTCCTCGGTGCGCGCACCCGAACGCAACTCGGCGCGGGCCCGGCGTACCTCAGGGGTCTGCGGGAACGACCCGATCGTCGTCGTGGGCAGCACGGGCAGCCCAAGCCGTTCCCGCTGGGCGGTTGAGCGCGAGGGATAGGCGGACTGGCGCCGGAACTGCTGGGGACTGACCCCCGCCATGGCCTGCCGGACCTTCTCATCATGGATGAGCGGAGACGTCCGCCGTGACTCACGTCGGGCGCGGTTGCGGGCGAGTTCGTCGGCGATGGCCGCCGTCCCAGCCGCCAGCCCCTTGGCGAGGGTGACCACTTCTTCCAGCTTCTGGTCCGCGAAGGCCAGCCAGTCCGCGACCCGGGGATCCAGATCGGTTTCCACGGTCACGTCGTGGGGCACGTGCAGCAGGGAGCAGGACGGGGCAACATCCACGCGGCCATCGGCGCCGACCAGATCGGCGAGGGCCTGAGCCGCGGTCAAGGCCGAGTCGAGATCGGTACGCCAGACATTGCGCCCGTCGACTACGCCTGCCACGAGCCGGAGCGGAGGGAACGGTGACAACGCGGTCAGGAGATCGAGGTTCTGGCGGCCCCGGCTGGTCAGGTCGACCGCGAGTCCATCGATGCCGGAGTTCACGAGAACCGGTGCGGCTTCCCCGAGGTGACCGAAATAGGTGGCGACAAGGATCTTCGGCCGGTCGGCGGTCGCGGTCAGAGTTCGATAGACGGACCCCAGCTTCTCCAACTCAGCGCCGGTCAGATCAGTGACCGCCGCGGGCTCGTCCAGCTGCACCCAGTCGATGCCCTCCGCCCGGAGCCGGGTCAGCAGGTCCTGATAGATCGGCACGAGCCGGTCGAGCAGGTCCAGCGGAGCGAACCCATCGTCGGCGGCGGACTTCGCCAGCTTCAGGAACGTGAAGGGACCCACGAGGACGGGCCGTAGGGCGACGGCGAAGGACCGCGCCTCCGCGATCTCGGCCAGCAGGCGAGCCGGGTCGAGGGTGAACGTGGCGTCGGCGGCCAGCTCGGGCACCAGGTAGTGATAGTTCGTGTCGAACCACTTGGTCATCTCCAGCGGCGCGACCTCTGCGTTGCCCCGGGCCATGGCGAAATAGCGATCCAGCCGGCCCTGCTCCGAAGCAGTGTCCGGAACTGCGGTGACGAACCGCTCAGGGGCTGCTCCGAGCAGACAGATCATGTCGAGCATGTGGTCATAGAGCGAGAAGTCCCCGATCGGGATCTCAGCCAGGTCGGCTCCACTCAGCGTGGTCAGTCGCTGGGCGCGCACCGCTGCGACGGCTGAAGTCAGCTCATCGAGACTGCTCCCGCCCCGCCAGTAGCGTTCGAGGGCCTTCTTCAGTTCCCGGTTGCGGCCCTGCCGCGGATAGCCGAAAACGGTGGCGCCGGCGTGCGCGCCGACAGCGGGCCCGTCCGGGGACGCGTCCCCGGTTGGTGACGTGGATAGGGGTTCGGTGGTCACGACTCTCCTTCGCGAGTGCGTACCGACCTCGCGAGACACCAACCACCGACGGGTCGGCGTCGCCGACCAGCGCGTCGATGAAGCCGTCCCGCGCGGTCATCGTCTGCCGGCACGCGGTCGCGGCCGGGCGCTGGCAGGTCTTCGGACTCCCGGGCACGGATCGCCATGATCCACCTAATGGCCGTCGCTTCCCAGATCTCCGTGATCCAGTGCTTGGGTGACGGCGGTCGTTCCCGAATACCGCTGCGGGGCAGTCCCGGATTCCCACCGGGTTCCCTCTTGCCTCCCTGCCGATGCCGCGACAGTCCGGCGGGACGGTCGCGCTGCGGCAGAGAACCAACGCAGGGCGCACCTTACCCCGAGGTCGCTCGAATTGCCCCAGTGGCCAGAGTTGCTCGTGCTAGCTTTCAAGCGTTCACCTGCGTTGGTGTGCAGGAAGTCCGGTGTGAATCCGGCACGGTCCCGCCACTGTGAGTCCAGGCCAGGCCTGGTGAGTCAGATCTTGTCGCTGGCGCAGCCTTTCGAACGGGGCGGATCTCCCCGAGAGAGGATCGTCGATGCGATCTGTCATTTCCCGCATGCTCAAGCGCTCAGCCGTCATTCTGGGTGCCGGCTCCGTCATGGTGATCACCGCCTGCAGCGGCCAGGCCGGGACGAGCGCCGATCCCGGAGCCCCTTCCAGCCCCAGTGCCCAGGGCGACGGTTGCGTCACCGGCTACACAGCGGGGCGCGACTATTTCCCCGACAAGTCGACGTTGAAGTACGCCAAGAACTTCACCGTGGATTATCACAGCTCCTATCAGGTGGTCACGGTCGCGCAGCCGGCCCCGGGTCAGCCCGCGGAGAAATATGTCTTCTATCGCTGCGGCACTCCCGTCCCAGAGCTGAGCGGAGACCTCGCCGGCGCGCAGGCGGTCAGCGTGCCGATCACATCCCTGTTCTCCGGGTCCACCACGCATCTGCCGCTGCTCGACGACCTGGATGAGCTCTCGGTCCTCAAGGGCGTGTCCAACGGCAGCTATGTCACCAATCCGGTGGTCCGGCAGATGATCGCGGACAAGCAGGTGATCGAGTACGCCCCCAATCAGGCCGTCGACAGCGAGATCGTCATCTCGTCGAAGCCTGATGTCGTGATGACAGGCGGGACGGACGACTCGGCGTACCCCGTGATCAAGCAGGCCGGCATTCCGGTGGTCGCCAATGCCGAGTGGCTGGAGCAGGACCCGTTGGGCCGGGCCGAATGGATCAAATACATGGGCGCGCTGACCGGCCAGGAGGCCAGAGCCAACAAGGTCTTCGACCAGATCGAGCTCGACTATCAGCGTGTGGCCGACAAGGCGAGGGAGACGGGTGCGCCCGTGACGGTCCTGCCCGGGCAGATGTATCAGGGCAACTGGTCCATGCCCGGCGGTGACTCCTATGTCGCGAAGCTGATCGCCGACGCCAACGGCACCTATGGCTGGACCGATGTGCACCAGACCGGCAGCGTCACGCTCAGCCTCGAGGACGTGCTCGGCAAGGCCAAGGATGCCGATGTGTGGATCATGAGCACCGACGTCAAGACGCTGGACGACGTGACCAGGAGCGATCCGAGGTATGCCGAGTTCACGGCCTTCCAGCGGGACAAGGTGTGGTCCAACAACGCCAAGCTCAACCCCGAGGGCGGCAACGACTATTGGGAGCGCGGCGTGACGCGGCCCGATCTGGTGCTCGCCGACCTGGTGAAGATCATGCATCCGGAGGCCCTGCCGGATCACCAGTTCGAGTTCTATCGCCAGGTCACGAAGTGACCGGTGCGCCCCTGAGCGCGGTGGCCGACCCGGTGTCGGCCGCCGCATTCGGGCGCGCCACGCTCACCCGCCGGGCCGGCGTACTGCTGGCGCTGACCGTTGGCATGGGCGTGCTCGCCCTGCTCGCGGTGACCAGCGGCTCTGTCGCGCTCGATCCCGTGGATGCCCTGCGCGTCCTCGTCGGAGCCCAGGCCCACGATCCTCGGGTCGAGTTGCTGGTCGGCACCGTCCGGCTCCCGCGCATGGCCACCGCGGCCTGCGCCGGAGCCGCGCTCGGCGTCGCCGGCCTGCAGATGCAGACCATCTTTCGCAATCCGCTTGCGGACCCGTTCTCCCTCGGGGTGTCGTCCGGCGCGAGCCTCGGCGTGGCCCTGCTCATCACCGGCGTGGGCGCGGGCGTGGGCAGCAGCTTCGCCGCCGGGCTCAGCCTGTTGGGCCGGTTCGGCACGGTTTCGGCGGCCGCGCTCGGGGCCGCGGGCGTCCTGACGGTGATGCTGGTGCTGTCGCGGGGCGTACGCGTGCCGGCCACCTTGCTGATCATCGGCGTCATGCTCGGGAGCGCGGTCACGGCTCTGGTGTCGTTGCTGCTGATCTGGACGGATCCGCAGCGGGCCCAGCAGTTCATCGCCTGGGGGCTGGGCAGTTTCGGCGGCACCACGAGCCGCGACCTCGCGATCCTGTTCGGGTGCAGCGCGGCGGGTCTCGTCGCAGCGCTGCTGTCGATCAAACCGCTGAACGCTCTGCTGCTGGGGGAGGCGTACGCCCGGTCGATGGGTGTCGATGTCCGGCGCGCCCGGGTGGTCGTGCTGATGGGTTCCTCCCTGCTCACCGGCGTGGTGACGGCGTTCTGCGGGCCGATCGGGTTCATCGGGATTGCCGCGCCCCACGTGGCGAGGCGCCTGATCGGCACGTCGGATCACCGATCCCTCCTTCCGGCTGCCGCGCTGACCGGCGCGTGCGCCGCGTTGGGGTGCTCAATCGTGTCGTTGCTACCCGGCCAGGCCATTCCCATCAACGTGATCACCTCCCTCATCGGGGCACCGGTGGTCGTGGCCATCCTGCTGCGCAGCAAGTCGATCCAGGGGGTGGCGGCGTGAGCGCGGGGGAGAGCGGCCTGCGGCTTGACGGTGTCACCGTCGGCTACCGGGATCGTGGTCGTCGCAAGGAAGTCGTCAAGGGCATCGATGTCATCGCGCGGCCGAGGGAGTTGACTGCGCTCATCGGCCCGAACGGCACGGGTAAGTCCACGCTGCTGCGGACCATCGCGGGCCTTCAGAAAGGCCTCGGCGGGTCGATCAGCCTCGACGGGATGGCGCTCTCCCGCATGTCTGCCGCCGAACGGGCCCGGCATCAGAGCATCGTCCTCACCGAGCGAGTCGCCCCGGGCAAACTCACGGGCCGGGAACTCGTCGGCCTCGGCCGCCACCCCCACACGGGATTCAACGGGCGGCTGACGGCCCGGGATCACGAGATTGTGGCCGAGTCGATCGCCGCAGTGGGTGCCGGGCCGCTGGCCGACCGGGACATCGCCGAGCTGTCCGACGGCGAGCGTCAGCGCATCATGACCGCCCGCGCCCTCGCCCAGCAGCCCCGGCTCCTGCTCATGGACGAGCCGAGCGCGTTCCTCGATGCGCCGGGGCGAGTGGCCCTGGCGGGTTTGGTACGCCGCATCGCGCGGCAACAGGACGTCGTTGTCGTGATCTCCACCCACGAGGTCGAGCTGATGCTCCAGGTGGCCGACCGGCTCTGGCTTCTGGACCGGTCAGGGAACCTGCACGACGGCACGCCGGAGGACCTGGTTGGGCGGGGGCTGCTGGCGGAAGTGTTCGACAGCGAGGATCTGGCGTTCGATCCGGTGAGCGGGACCTTCCGGTTGGTGTCCGCCGACCTGGAGGCCAGGTTGCGGCGAGCGGCCTCGGGCGAGGTCGACGAAGCCCTCGCCTCCGCCGCGGAGATCGGACCCTACTTCGAGGTGGATCGGGTTGTCGCAGGCGTACGCCTGGTCGATCTCGGCACCGACCGGATCCGGGCCTGGTCGCGGACCACGTGTGAGCGGATAGGGGCCCCCGAGTTCCGGGTCGGCGCCGCCACCTGGCAGTTCGGGCTCCTGGCCCGCCTGTGGTCCGCGCTCATCGGAAGCTGGGCGACTCATGGGGTCATCCCCGATCTGGACGGGGTGGGGATGACCGACGAGGGCGGACAGCTGCGTCTGACGCTGCGCCCGACCGGTGGTTGGGCCGACCCTGGGGGCGTACCCGCCGACCGCATCGCCCAGTTGATGGTGGAAAGCGTCGCAGAGGTGACGGATCCGCTGCATGAGCGGCTCGTCGGTGACCTGCGCATGGCCCGTGGCCTGCTCGAGGGAAATCGGGCAGCGGCGGCGATCGGGGCCGTGCGTGCGTTGCGCCGACACGGCTCGCCGCGGGATCCGGAGCCGCTGCTGACCGCGCTGGTGCGCCATCCGGCCCTCGCACCGCACCACGAGCTCGAGTTCACCGACGACGACACGCTGGTCGGCCATGTCCGCCGCAGCTGCTGCCTCTTCTATCGGACCGACGGGGGCAGCACCTGTGGCGACTGCCCCGTGCGTACGCCGACGGGTCGACGACTCGTCGGGCTAACCCAGGGACGAATCGAAAGGACCCGACCATGACCGATCCGACCTATCGCGAGGTCACCGAACCCGGCACCGGCACGCTCCACGTGTGGGACCTGCCCACCGACGAGGACACGCTGCTGGCGATCGTGACGAAGCTGTTCGACACCTATTGGCAGTCGATCCACTTCGGCGTCCTCGTCCAGGGGGCTGCCTGGGAGGTGCGCGCGCCCAACGCTCCCACGCGGATCAGCATGTTCGACGGCTATGTGACGGTGGACTTCGACTCGTGGCACTTCCATCTGTGCATCGGCGAGCACACCGCCAGCGGCCCGGAGCTGGGTCGCATCCGCCGCACGTCCGCTGCCCGGCTCTATCGCCGCATCGGTGACGACGGTACGCCGACGTCCTGGGCGGTCCAATTCTTCAACGGGGAGGGAACCCAGCTGATGACCGTTCTGTTGCCCAACCCCTTCCTGACCGACAGCCAGGACATCCTCCGCGAGCCCGAGTTCGATCGACTCGCCGCGTGGGATGACCTGCGCGCCACATTCCTCGGGCTCGAACCTGATCCGCTTGATCGGTCCGGGCGCGGCTTCCACCATTGAGGGGCTCCGGCGACCAGTAGCCTGAACGCCGTGTCCACCCTCGCGTTCCTGGCGGCCGTTGCGGCGATGCCTATCTGGCGGGGTTGGGCTGTGACGGGCTGGCGTGGGGTGCGCAGATCCTTGCGATGACGCGGCTGCCGATGTTCACGGTCGAAGCCATCCTCGCGGCGTCCCTGGCGGTCACCATCCTGATCGGCATCCCGACCCTGGGGTTGCGCCCCACGCGCAGAGACTGGCTCGGCATCGCCATCACCACGGCCGGTGTCGTCGCCGTCTCGATGTCGGCCGGCCCGGAGCACGCCGTCAGCCCGGCGCTCTGGCTGCGCTGGGCGGTGGTGGGTGCTCTGGTGCTGACACTGCTGGCCTCCGCGCTCTGGTATCGGCACGGCGGCATGGTCATCCAGGGCGTGCTGGCCGGCCTGGGCTATGGATTGTCGGCGGTCTTCATCCGCATCGTCCTGCAGTTGGCGGCCGACCAGGCCTGGTGGACCGTCCCCGAGATCTATCTCACAGTGCTGGCCGGCGGCTGCGGAGTCCTGATGTATGCCCGCGCCCTCGAACACGGACAGGTCGGCCCACCGACCGCGTTGCTGTGGGTGATCATGGTCGTCGGCCCGGGCGCCATCGGATTGCTCGCCCTGGGTGACACCATCGTTCCGGGTTTGGAGGCCGTTGGTCTCATCGGCGTGGCCGCGGCGATCGCCGGTTGCATCGTCCTCGCACTGAGCCCGACCCAGGCCGAAGCGTCGGGATAGGGCGATTCACCTGGATCGGCCTCTGGGCCCGAAACACCATATCTAGGTATTTACATCGGTGTGGTTCTGTATATATGGTGGTCTCGCTGGTCCGGATCTGCTGTCACAGGGATCCGGGGCAAGAGGGAACCCGGTGTGAATCCGGGACTGCCCCGCAGCGGTGAGTGGAAACGACAGCCGTCATTCAGCACTGGGCTCACGCCTGGGAAGCGACGGGCATTAGGCCCCGCGTGCTCGCACGCATCCGTCCATGAGTCCGAAGACCTGCCAGCAGCCGTGCGCATCCGCGTGCGGTCGTGGTCGTGACCTCGTGGGTGGGTCGCACGACAGAGACAGGCTGGCAGGCGTACGCCGGGGAAGGTGCGCGCCTCGATCCGGTGCGCCCGGAATCCTGTCACCGTCGGCTCGCTCGCGCTGGACACGTCAGTCACAGCCTGCGAGGAGACAGCCGATGACCCTGAACCCCACCTCCGACATCGTCACCCCCGTTGCCGCCCGCCCCGAACGCCGCACCTCGATGCACGTCCGCAAGCGCAACGGCGAGACCGAGGTCGTGGACGTGATGAAGATCGTGCGAGCCGTGGAGCGGTGGTGCGACGGCTTGGACGAGGTCGCTCCGATGACGATCGCGACCCGCACCATCAGCGGCCTCTATGACGGTGCCACCACCGCTGAGCTCGACCGCCTGTCGATCCAGACGGCTGCGGAGATGACGGCGACGGAGCCCGAGTATTCCCGGCTGGCCGCGCGACTGCTGGCGGCGTACATCGACAAGGAAGTCCACGGGCAGCACATCGCCTCCTTCTCTCAGTCCATCCGCCTGGCCCACCTCGAGGGGCTGATCGGCGACGAGACCGCCGCGTTCGTGCAGGCCAATGCCCGCAAGCTCGATCAGGCGATCGACCACACCCGCGACCAGGGGTTCGAATATTTCGGCCTGCGCACCGTCTATGACCGCTATCTCCTGCGTCACCCGGAGACGAGGAACGTGGTGGAAACCCCGCAATACTGGCTGCTGCGGGTTGCCTGCGGTCTCGCGCACACTCCGCACGAGGCGATCGAGTTCTATGACCTGATGTCGTCGCTGGCCTACCTTCCGTCGTCGCCGACCCTGTTCAACTCGGGCACGCGCCACACCCAGATGAGCAGCTGTTATCTCGTGGATTCGCCGCGGGATGAGCTGGAGTCGATCTATGAGCGGTATGCCCAGGTCGCCAAGCTGTCCAAGTTTGCCGGCGGCATCGGGATCGCGTGGTCGCGGGTCCGTTCGCGCGGTGCGCTGATCCGTGGCACCAACGGTCACTCCAATGGCATCG
Source organism: uncultured Enemella sp. (assembly GCA_964515145.1). Lineage (GTDB taxonomy): Bacteria > Actinomycetota > Actinomycetes > Propionibacteriales > Propionibacteriaceae > Enemella. The sequence goes on along the minus strand of CAZEVN010000014.1, from coordinate 12,133 downwards.
TGCCGTGGCTGCGTACGCTCGACTCGAGCGTGGCCGCCGTCAACCAGGGCGGGCGTCGCAAGGGGGCGGCGTGTGTCTATCTGGAGCCGTGGCATCCGGACATCGAGGAATTCCTCGAGCTGAGGGACAACACCGGCGAGGATGCGCGGCGTACGCACAACCTCAACCTCGCCAACTGGATCCCCGACGAGTTCATGCGCCGGGTCGAGGCGGACGAGGACTGGAGCCTCATCGATCCCGACGCCGTGCCCGAGCTGCCGGACCTGTGGGGGAGTGCGTTCGACGAGGCGTACGCCCGGGCCGAGCGCGAGGGCAAGGTGGTGCGGCGGGTGCCGGCGCGGGAGCTGTACGGGAAGATGATGCGTACGCTCGCCCAGACCGGCAACGGCTGGATGACGTTCAAGGACGCCTGCAACCGGACGAGCAACCAGACGGCCCGGGCCGGCAACGTGGTGCATCTTTCCAACCTCTGCACCGAGATCGTCGAGGTCAGCAGTGACGCCGAGACGGCCGTGTGCAACCTGGGGTCGGTGAATGTCGCCCGCCATCTCGACGCCGGGCGGACCGGGATCGACTGGGCCAAGCTGCGCGCGACCGTGCGGATGGCCGTCACCTATCTCGACCGGGTGATCGACATCAACTACTACCCGAGCGCGCAGGCGGCGGTGAGCAATCCGCGCTGGCGGCCCGTCGGCCTCGGCATCATGGGCCTGCAGGACGTCCTGTTCGCGCTGCGCCTGGAGTTCGATTCGGCCGAGGCGAAGGAGCTCTCGACCAGGATCTCGGAGGAGATCTATCTGACGGCACTGGAACAGTCGGCCGCGCTCGCCAAGCGCCACGGCGCTCACCCGGCGTACGCCGACACGCGCGCGGCCGACGGTCAGCTGCAGCCCGATCTGTGGGGCGTCACGCCGACCCAGACCGAGCGCTGGGACCGGCTGCGCGCGGAGGTCGCCGAGCATGGACTGCGGAACTCATTGCTGATCGCGATCGCGCCGACGGCCACGATCGCATCGATCGCAGGGTGCTATGAGTGCATCGAGCCGCAGGTGTCGAACCTGTTCAAGCGGGAGACGCTGTCGGGTGAATTCCTGCAGGTCAACACCGCGCTGGTCCGCGAGCTCAAGGAGCTCGGGCTCTGGACCGATGAGGTCCGCGAGGCGATCAAGCGCGGCGAGGGCTCGATCCAGCACATCGAGGCCATCCCGGCTGAGGTGCGCGCCCTCTATCGCACGGCCTGGGAACTGCCGCAGCGTTCGTTGATCGATCTCGCCGCGGCCCGCCAGCCCTATGTCGACCAGAGCCAGTCGCTCAACCTGTTCCTGGCCGCGCCGACGATCGGGAAGCTCTCGTCGATGTATCTCTATGCCTGGAAGGTCGGGCTCAAGACCACTTACTACCTGCGCTCGCGGCCGGCTACCCGGATCCAGCAGGCGACGGTTTCGGCCACCGCCCGGGCCGTGCCCCAACTGACCCTGGCCACGCCCGCCGACGACGTGGCCTGCTCGCTCGAGAACCCGGAGAACTGCGAGGCCTGCCAGTGAGCACCGCGACCGATGCCAGCGCGACCCGCATGCTCCTCGATCCGGGGATGAACCTCACGCTGCGACCCATGCGTTATCCGGCGTTCTATGACAGCTATCGCGATGCGATCAAGAACACCTGGACTGTCGAGGAGATCGACCTCCACAGCGATCTGGCCGACCTGCGGCGCATGATCCCGGCGGAGCGGCACCTCGTGAGCCGACTCGTGGCGTTCTTCGCCACCGGCGACACGATCGTGGCCAACAACCTGGTGCTCAACCTCTATCAGCACGTCAACAGCCCCGAGGCCCGGCTCTATCTCAGCCGGCAGCTCTTCGAGGAGGCCGTGCACGTCCAGTTCTATCTGACGCTGCTCGACACCTATGTGCCTGATGAGACCGAACGATTCGAGGCGTTTGCCGCGGTCGACAACATCCCGTCGATCAAGCACAAGGCCGACTTCGCGTTCCGCTGGATCGACTCGATCTTCGACCTGCAGCAGCTCGACACCAAGGAGGACCGCAGAGCCTTCCTGTTGAACCTGATCTGCTTCGCCGCCTGCATTGAGGGACTGTTCTTCTTCGGCGCATTTGCGTACGTCTATTTCCTGCGCTCCCGCGGCCTGCTCAACGGGTTGGCGTCGGGGACGAACTGGGTGTTTCGCGACGAGTCCATGCACATGGCGTTCGCGTTCGACGTGATCGATGTCGTGCGGAGCGAGGAGCCTGACCTGTTCGACGACGAGATGGCCGGCAAGGTCCGCCAGATGATCCGTGAGGCCGTGGATGCCGAGGCGCAGTTTGCCGAGGACCTGCTCGGTCAGGGCGTGGCCGGGCTGTCGACCGCGGACATGCGGGCCTATCTCGAGTCGGTGGCGGATCGGCGGTTGGCGGTGCTGGGCCTCGAGCCCGAGTACGGCACCAAGAACCCCCTGGCCTTCATGGAGCTCCAGGACGTGCAGGAACTCTCGAACTTCTTCGAGCGCCGGGTGTCCGCCTATCAGGTCGGTGTCACCGGGCAGGTCGCGTTCGAGGAGGACTTCTGAGGCTCAACCACGTGGGATGCCCGGACCTGATCACCTTGACCAGACTTGCCTGGTCAAGCATGCTTGAGGCATGACCACAGTGAATGTCCAGGAGGCGAAGACACATCTCTCCTCTCTCATCGCTCGTGCCGAAGCGGGCGAAGAGATCATCATTGCCCGGGCTGGTCGCCCGATCTTGAAGCTGGTGCCGATTGCCGAGCCGCCGCGCCGGAAATTCGGCGGGATGACCTTCCAGGTTCCGGACGACTTCGATGCGCCCCTCCCCGAGGAGGAGTTGGCGGCGTGGGAGTGACCTACCTGCTCGACACGCATGTCGTTCTGTGGCTGCTTTCCGAGCCCAACCGGGTTCCGCAGGATGTGCGGGACTTGCTCGACGACCCGGTGAATCCGCTCGCGGTATCCGCGGTCAGCGCATTGGAGGTCGCGACCAAAGTGCGGCTGGGGAAACTCAGCGCTCCGGGTCTGATCGACACGTGGAGTCAGAGGGTGGCCACCATGGGCGCGGAACCACTCTCGGTCACCACCGATCATGCGTTGCTCGCTGGACGGTTGGCCTGGGCGCATCGTGACCCTTTCGACCGCCTCCTGGTTGCCCAGGCAATGATCGAGGGGATGTCCTTGGTGACCGTCGACTCGGCGATGGCCCACCTTCCCGCGCCTGCGGTCGTGGCGTGGTGAACGGGAAGGGTCCGGTACGCCGAGTGGGCGTACCGGACCTGTCCGCCTCCCCCCGCAGGCGGACGACTGATTCCCTTGCGGGAAGACTTCAGTTGTGGAACAGCGCGGACTGGTGGTCCCAGTCGGGGCTGACTTCCATCACGATGTCGGCAGGGTCGGCCACACCGAAGGCCATCTTGAACGTCGCCTCCCGGCCGTTCAGCAGCTTCGTCGAGGGCGCGCCGGTGAGGTTCTTGGCAGAGTCGAAGATGCGCGATCCCTCCTGGTTGCCCGACTGCACGGTGGCGCGGAACATCACCGGATCCCACGTGGTCCCTGTCTTGTTCACGATCGTGACGTCGAACACGACCGAGTGGTCGAACTGGTCGGTGCCGGCGGCCGAGCGGGACGGCTCGAAGGGGGAGGGCTTCGAGATCGTGACGGCCAGACCGTCGGTCCAGAGGTATGTCTCGCCGAGTGCGGCCACGCCATCGTCGGTCGGGGTGGGGCTCGGCACCGGGTCGGTGGTGTAGGTCGCCGCCGGAGCGCTCGTCGCCGGTCGGTTGTCGCCAACGGGCGCGCTCGGAACGGTGTTGGCCGGCAGGCCCGCGCATCCTGCGGTGAGAAGAACTGCAGACAGAGCCAGGCCGAGACGGGTAGCCGTGTTCATGGGGGTCACTCCTTGGTTCGCTCTCCGGCGCTGATCGCCGGCGTCGTCGATACCAAGATGCGCGAGGCTCGGGCTTGCAGCTAGTCCAAGTGCTGATAAGCCCCCTTATCAGTTAGATGTCACTACATCGATCGTCTTCGGACTAGTGTGCTGCCTGTCCAGTCAAGGAAGGAGCCACGCCACATGACCACGATCGCCTTGTCGCTCGCTGACGTTGCGGCGTTGGCACGCGTGCAGCGCCCGGTCGTCACGATGTGGCGCAAGCGGGAGAAGGACGGCGTGGCGTTCCCCGCGCCCCGGCCCGATGGGCGCTTCGAGGGCATGGAGATTGTCGACTGGTTGGAGCGCACGGGTCGGGGGAACAATCCTGACCTGCGAGCGGAGCTGGCGGTTCATGCGGTCACCACGGCTCGCCAGGACCCGCGTCGACTGACCGAACTCCTGGTCCTGCTGGCGGCCCGCACGCTGCTGGATGAGCCGCTGAGCTCGCTGGATCACGAGGATCTGTTGGACGCGGTTGACGCGCTCGACCCGGACGACGAGTTCCTGTTCGGCGAGGTGGAGCGTCTCGATGAGGCGACGCTGCCTCAGCTCACGGCGCAGGCCGATGCCGTTGCGGATGCGGCCTGGCATCCCCGGGCGGCGTACGAACGACTCCACGACGCCCTGCAGCGTGGTTCGGCCGGGCATGATGACCGCCTTGACCCGGAGCTGGCTGCCGCATTGGCCGCGGTCGCGCGGGGCGTCATCGGTGTCAACGGCTCCCTCGTCGATGTCGAGGGGTCATGCGCTGATGTGGTGCTCGCGCTCACCGCGGATGAGGACTTCCCGACTCCTGCGCTGGTGCTGCCGCGGTCATCGGCGCCCGTGCGCGACGTGCTCCGGCGCTATCGGACGCAGGGCATCCGCCCCCGCGTGGTCCCGCTCGCCGATGCGTGGTCGGTTCCGGCGGGCAGCGTGACGTTGGTACGCCTGCCGGACGACCAGGAGATCGCCTTCGACCTCCTGCGCGAGGTGTCTGTGCAACTGCCCGATGCGGCCTGCGCCCTGGTCGTCGGACCGGCTGGATTGCTGACCGATCCTCTGACGGCCGGCGGCCATCGTCGTGACGAACTGCTCCGCGACAATCTCGTTCGGGCGGCACTGCGCCTCCCCGCAGGATTAACCCGCGGTGGCACGCGACAACATTCGGCGGTGTGGCTCATGGCCCCGCCAGCGCCCCCTGCCGCTGCGTTCTTCGTCGGGGACATCTCGGGTCGTTTGTTCGATCGGGCCGTGCAGCAGTCGTTCGTGGACGATCTGGTGGCGACGATGGGCCCGGCTTCCGTGCGGGCTTTCGAGGTGTTGGAGCCCGTCGATCGGTTGCGGGCGATCAGCCGGGGCGGGTCCCTGGTGGCGCATGACCGCGCGCGGGCTGCGGCGTACGCCCCGGATCCCGCCGGGGACGCGGGACGGATCGCCGAGCTGCGTGCGGCCCTCTTAGAACCGGTGGCTGATCCGTTCCCGTTTGCGGCGGTCTCCTGGGAGCAGGCGGCGCCGCGCTCGGTCCGCATGGGCGACGCCCAGCACCATCGGCTGCTCAGGGTGTTGCCCGGTGCGCGGCTGCCCGAGCTCCGCTCCGGTTCGACCCGGCTCTGGACCGCGGCCGGCGTGGCCGCCAGGTCCGCCGACACCGTCGATCTGCTCGCCCTGACCCGGGTCGCCCCGGCGGCGAAGTTGACCGAGCCCGGCGATGTCGTGTTCACGACCCAGGGGACACCGAGGGCCGTGCTGGACGCTGTGGGTGGGGCGGCCGTGGCGTACCCCGCACGCATCCTGCGCGTCACCTCCCGCGGCCTCGCGCCGAGTGCGGTGGCCGACGCCATCAATCGGATTCCGTCCGGGAATGCCAAGTGGCAGACCTGGGAACTGCCGATCCTTCAGATGGACCAGCAGCAGGCGGTCGACCTCCTCGCTCACCTCGATGCGCTGGAGGCTGACCTCCGGCGCCGCCAGGCCGAGGCGGATGAGCTCCGCCGGCTGGTCACCCGTTCGGTCCTTTCGGGGGCCATCACCGTCACCGAATCCCCTACACTCCGCGAGAAAGGCCGTTAATTAAGTGGCAGCAAGGAAACAGGCCGAGATGCTCATCCCATCGACGCCGAAGGAACTGAAAGACACGCTCTGGAAAGCGGCCGACAAGCTGCGGGGGTCGATGGATGCGTCGCAATACAAGGACGTGGTCCTGGGGCTGATCTTCCTCAAATATGTCTCCGACGCTTTCACCGAACGTCGCAATGCGATCGTCGATGAGCTGCAGGCCGACGGCTATGACGAGGACGAGATCGCGGAGACGTTGGAGGACCCGGATGAGTACGCCGGCTCCGGCGTGTTCTGGGTCGATCCCGAGGCGCGCTGGGAGTCGTTGGTGGCGTACGCCAAGGTCACGTCGGAGACCACGATCGGGGAGCGGATCAATGGGGCGATGGATCTGTTGATGAGTGCGAACCCGTCGTTGGCGGGCACGTTGCCGCGGTTGTTCAATCGCCCGAATGTCGATCAGCGCCGGCTGGGTGAGCTGTTGGATCTGTTGAATTCCGTGCAGTTCACCGGTCAGGGGGCTTCGAAGGCGCGGGATCTGTTGGGCGAGGTTTACGAGTATTTCCTGGCCAAGTTCGCCTCGGCGGAGGGGCGACGGGGTGGGGAGTACTACACGCCCGCCAGCGTCGTGCGCGTGATCGTGGAGATGTTGCAGCCGCACAAGGGCCGGGTCTATGACCCGTGTTGTGGGTCGGGTGGCATGTTCGTGCAGGCCGAGAAGTTCCTCGCGGCGCACGACGAGGATCCTTCTAATCTGTCGGTCTATGGCCAGGAGTTGAACGAGTCGACATGGCGCATGGCGAAGATGAACCTCGCCATTCACGGGCTCAACGGGAACCTCGCCGCAACGTGGGGTGACACGTTCTCGCTGGATTATCACGCGGGTGTCCAGATGGATTATGTGATGGCAAACCCGCCGTTCAACATCAAGGACTGGAACCGCAAGGAAGAGGATGCGCGCTGGGTCTATGGCGTGCCCCCCGCGGGAAATGCCAACTATGCGTGGCTGCAGCACATCATTTCTAAGCTCGCGCCCGGAGGAACCGCCGGTGTCGTCTTGGCGAATGGGTCGATGACGACCAACAGCGGGGGAGAGGGCGAGATCCGCGCGCAGTTGGTGGAGAACGATCTCGTCGCGTGCATGATCGCTCTGCCCGAGAAGCTGTTCCGGTCGACCGGAATCCCTGTCTGTCTCTGGTTCTTCGCCAAGGACAAGGGCGCAGGGAAGGGTGGGTCGGTCGATCGTCGTGGGCAGGTCCTGTTCATCGATGCCCGGTCGATGGGCCACATGGTGACCCGCGCCGAGCGGGCATTCTCGAGCGCGGACATCCATAAGATCGCGGACACGTACCACGCCTGGCGCGGCATGCAGCGCCTCCCCCTGGGCACCGTCGATGTGACCGAACCGTTCTCTGAGGAGCGAGGAACGCCCGCGTCCCCTGAGGAGCGAGGAACGAGCGTCTCGAAGTGGACCTACGCCGACGTCCCCGGATTCTGCAAGTCCGCGACCTTGGCGGAGATCAAGGAAGCGGGGTACGCCCTCACCCCCGGCCGGTATGTCGGCATGGCCGAAGCCGAAGACGACGGCGAACCGTTGGACGAGAAGATCGCCCGGCTCACGGCTGAACTCGAGGAGCAGTTCAGGGAGTCGGATCGTCTGCAGGCGGTCGTACGCCAGCAATTTGGGAGGTTGTAATGAACCTCCACAGAATCTTGCAGTACAGCGTTAGCGGCGGCTGGGGCGCAGAGTCTCCTTCGGATGAAGGCGATGTTCTAGTCCGCATTGTTCGAGGTGCGGATTTCCCGAATGCGCAGCTGGGTGATCTGACGTCCTGCCCAGTGCGATTCGAGTCTGGCACTAGGGCCGCCAAACGGACTTTACAAGCTGGCGACATCGTTTTGGAAGTCTCGGGGGGTACTGCGGAACGCCCAACTGGCCGCACCGTATACCTGTCTAAGGAGATCGTAGAGTCGTCTGCAGAGCCAGTGATCGCTGCCAGTTTTTGTCGGCTCTTAAGAATAAATCCGACCAAGGCGAACAGCCGATTCGTGTACTATGCCTTCCAAGACTTTCACGCTCGGGGTCTCGCTTGGGAGTTTCAGAACCGCTCCACGGGAATCGCGAACTTCCAGTTTCCCAGATTCGCGAATGAATACGTTCTTCCCGACGTGCCTCTTCCGGAGCAGCAAGCCATCGCCGAGTTGCTGGGGGCGCTAGACGACAAGATCGCCGTCAATTCTCGGATTGTCGGTATGACTCAAGAGCTCTTGAGGTCCATCCATCAGCAGACTGTCGGGAGTGTGGTTGGTGAAGTTCTCTACACAGACATTGCGGATGTGGGCGGAGGCGCCACGCCAAGTACCAAGAATGACGAGTTCTGGGGAGGATCAATTCCTTGGGTGGCACCAAGTGATGTCACAGCGTTGGGCGCTCCATATCTCGAAGACACCCCACGCCATCTGACCGAATCTGGTCTGGCAGCCTGTTCGTCGCCGCTCTATCCCGCAGGCAGCATTTTCATGACCTCGAGGGCAACGATTGGGGCATTCGCTATTCCTCAGGTGCCGACTGCAGTGAATCAAGGTTTCATCGTCGTGCAGCCGCATGACAGCTCCTTGAAGTGGTGGCTCTTCCACGAGATGCAACGACGAGTTCCCGAATACATGAACAGGGCGAATGGTGCGACCTTCCTAGAGCTCCCCCGCAGCGTCTTCAGGACCATGACGGTGGCGATCCCACCCACGGAGATCTTGCAGTCTTTCCAGGAGCAGGCGGACGTGCTGCACGCACGGGCGCGATCGGCAGTCCGGGAATCCGCATCGTTGGGGGAGCTCCGCGACGTGCTGCTGCCGGCGCTGATGGATGGGCGACTCCGCGTACGCGATGCCATCAAGCAGGTTGAGGGCTCACTGTGATCGATGTGGGTGGCAGACAGGCAACCAAGGGCGGTGACTTCAGGAAAAAGGATTCTGGTTGCGCGACCCGAGTCCGATCTCGCTGAGTTGGCGAACGTCACGAAAATCATGACGTATGTCAATCCTGAGAGAACCACCGCTCACGACCGATCGGACACACCGCAATGAGAGGAGGCTGCTGATGCGCATCACACACGTCAGGGCGTCCAACTGGAGGAACTTCAAGAACATCGACTTCCCCCTTGACTCGCGTCTGTTCATCGTCGGGCCGAACGCGTCCGGAAAGTCCACCCTTCTGGACCTGTTCCGCTTCATGGGGGACCTTGCTGCCTCCGGCGGCGGGCTCTCGTCCGCGCTGGACCGCCGCGGCGGTCTGTCCAAGGTTCGTAGCCTGTTCGCCCGGAACAATGCTGGTGGCCGACTTGTCGTTGATTTCACGCTCACCGAGGGCCAGGACACGTGGCAATACATCCTGTCCGTGAAAGGGGCGAAGGGTGGAAAGAATCATCCGCTCGTCGACGAAGAAGTCGTCATCAAGAATGGCGAGGAGATCCTTCGACGTCCAGATGCCAACGATGTCGAGGACCCCGAGAGACTGACGCAGACACATCTGGAACAGATCTCGGCAAACCAGTCCTGTCGTCCACTCGCGGACTACTTCTCTAAAGTCCGCTATTTCCATCTCGTTCCCCAGGTCATCAGGAATCCGCGGTGGTTGGCAGGAGCCAGCGGGGAAGCTTACGGAAGTGACTTCATCGCCCAGATGAATGCGACACCGCAGAGGACCAGGGATGCCTGGCTGCGCCGAATGGAGATGGCACTCAAGTCTGCGGTGCCTGAGTTCGAGTCGTTGACAATTGAGGTTGACGCGACAGGGCAACCCCATCTGGTCGCGGGATACCGCAACTGGCGCGAGCGGGCGACCCGACAGAACGAGGTCGACTTCTCTGATGGGACGCTACGGCTTATCGGCCTGCTCTGGACTCTGGTCAGCGCCCCTGCAAACGGTGGGGTTCTTCTGCTCGAGGAACCGGAGTTGTCCCTCAACGCGGCGATCGTGCGCATGTTGCCGACCATGCTCGCCGTTGCTCAGCGCGATGCCACCATGCAGGTGCTGCTGTCGACCCATGCGCCCGAACTGCTGGATGACGAAGGCGTATTGCCTCGAGAGATCCTGGTGCTCCGCGTCACGGACGACGGCTCCTCCGCACAGCTGTTGTCGGAGATCGAAGAGGTGGCTGATGAGCTTGCGGCCGACCTGCCCAAGTCCGACACCGTCCAGAGCCTGATTGCGCCCCCCGACCTGACCGGGTTGATCTCGGCCGTCATGAAGAAGTCACGATCAACCTCTGCAGTTCCGCGTGTGCGCGCGATCGGTGAAGCGGAAGACGTCTTGTGAGTACCAGTTTTCTCGATAGATTGCGAAACGTCACAGATTCTGTGACGATTGTAAATATGGAGAGTGTGGCCGTTCGGGCGTCTCAATCGGCTGACTGGGCCCTGGCGCACGGCCGATCGGCGTTCACGGTCGGCGAAATGGCGGAACTGTTGCAGGTTCCCGCAGATCAGGTGCGTCGGCGCCTGCACGCCCCAGCTCAGCGCAATGAATGGATCATGCCAGTGCGGGGTCTTTGGGTGGCGGTTCCGCCTGAGTACCGGACCTGGGGAGCGCCGCCAGGGTTGGAAATCATCGACGCGATGATGGGTCATCTCGGGGTGGACTACTACGTTGGGTGGCTTTCGGCGGCCGCCCTTCACGGTGCCGCTCATCAGGCACCCCAGGTCTTCCAGGCAGCAGTCACCCGCCATGTGCGCGACCGGACGGTGGGGCGTACCCGTTTCGAGTTCGCTCAACGTGACGTCGAACAGATCCCCCGCGACCAGTTTCCGACCAGGTCTGGGACCGCGCAGGTTTCCACCGTGGCCGCGACAGCGCTGGACATTGCCGCGGATGTCCGTCGCGCCGGTGGCATCGACAACGCAGCCACCGTGATCTGCGAACTGGCCGAGCTTGATCAGTTCCGAGCCCAGGATGTCGTTCAGTTGGCTGACTTGTATCCCGCAGCAGCCCTTCGCCGGATCGGATACCTGCTGGAACGTTTCGGGGATTTCGAGGATCTGGAGCCGATCAGAAGGGCAGCCCAAGCAGCAGGCACGACGCCGTCCAGGCTGGATCCACTTGGTCAGGCTTCGGGCACTGTTGACGACGTCTGGCTTGTGTACGTGAATCGAGAAGTCGAGCCCGACCTATGATCCCCGCCAACGCCATCACGGCCTGGGGTGTCGAGCGAGACTGGTCGACCAGAGAACAGGTCGAGCAGGATCTGCTTCTGTCACGGGCAATCTGTGCGATCGCGGACGATGACTACCTGAGTTCCGAACTCGTCTTCCGGGGTGGGACGGCCCTGCACAAACTCCATCTCGATCGGGCCTACCGCTACAGCGAGGATCTCGACTATGTGCGGACCTCTGCAGCCGGGATCGGTCCGCTGACGCAGGCACTCACGCGTCTGGGAACCAGCCTGGGGTTCGACGTCAGGACCCGCATCGGGCAGCATCCAAAGGTCTATTGGCGCACGACGGCTGCAACGGGAGTGCCCCTTCGGATCAAGATCGAGGTCAATACCCACGAGCGCTCCCCAGCTCTCCAACCGATTCGCCTTGAGCATCGTGTGGAATCATCCTGGTGGTCCGGGACAGCCCAGGTTCTGACGTTCGAAACGCCCGAGCTCATCGCGACGAAGATTCGGGCTCTCTATCAGCGTTCCAAGGGACGCGACCTGTTCGACATGTGGCTGGCGCTGGATCATCTCGGTCTGGACCCACTGGCCGTGATCGCTGCTTTCGAGCCCTGCCGACCCACCGGGCTCACCGCGGCCCGGGCACAGGAGAACCTGCATCGCAAACTCAACGACCCGAGTTTCAGGCACGACCTGGACCCGTTGGTGCGCACCTGGCCGGATGGATATGACCTCGACTTTGCAGGAGCGCTCATCAGCGACGAATTGCTTGCTCGCTTGGATGGCGGCCCCGACTCCAATCACATGAAAGGCGAGTTGTGATCACCGAATCTCAATGGGAAGACGCCATGCTCGAATGGCTGGCGGACCTGGATTGGCGTCCCGGCACGGGCGGCGAGTTCGAGGCCCAGCGCCCATCGCTCGCCGATCTGGTCCACCACGACGATTTCCTGATGGCGCTGCGGAGGCTGAACCCGGGCGTACCCGATCAATATCTCCTCC
>CAZEVN010000013.1:21019-56281 GCA_964515145.1 uncultured Enemella sp. | reverse complement strand
ACCATCGGGCCCAGGTGGTGGAGATTTTTCCCGGAGCGGTACGCCGCACCTTCACTCTGCTCGAGTTCGCGCACCTGGCCTCGGCGGTTGCCCAACCGGGTCCGTCGGGTCGAGTGGCAACTTGCCTCGAGGCCATGCTGCCTTTGGCCGTAAGCGCGCGGTCCGTGGCCGGGAACCCACCAAATGGTCAGGATATTGCAGATCCATTTCGTGGGTCAAATGATCTATTTCTTCAGACTTATACGTCTATTTTCGAAGCCGTAGAAACCGTGACGCGGTCCATCAGATGAGAAGTTTCTTTGTTGCATCAATAGAGTTCCAGTACGCTTGAAATATCGGGGGATGATCAGGGATGGGCAAGACATGGTGCTTCTCTTAGAAGGCTTGAAGAGCGCGCATTATCCATACTTGATTCCGCTAATTAGCCGTGCCGAGAGTCTCCCGAACTCGGCTCCCGTCAGATCATTCCTGGCGACTTCATGCACTTCGGGGGATAATCATGTCTGATTCTGCGCTGGCCGCTGGATCCTCGCGCCATCGACCATCAGGGCCTGTCAGGACGCGATCTTCACGCGTCAGTGTGACTCCGACGATCCGCGCGAAGCCTGCTCCGGGTTGGCTGGCCAACCTCAAATGGGCCTTGGTCGCTCTTGACTTCTTCGCGATATCCGTGGCGCTCGTCATCACTTATCTATTGGCATTCGGGGCGCAGGCGAACGCTCCGGTTTCGGGCAGCCATGACACCATTCCACACTGGGCCGTGTCCGTTGTTCTCGGCATTGGTTGGATGGTGCTGTTGGCGGCGTCAGACAGTCGTCGCGCGCGTTTCTTGGGCGCCGGCATGGAGGAATATCGCCGGATCATCTCGGCTTCGCTCCAGCTCTTCGGCGCGATCGCCATCGCGAGCTATCTTCTGCGCCTGGACGTGTCTCGCTTCCTTTTTCTCAGCACGCTTCCAGTGGGGCTGGCGTTCTTGTTGTTGGGAAGGTTCCTCGCCCGAACGCTGCTCGCCAGTGCCCGCGCTCGCGGCCGAGCGTCGGTGCCGACGCTGGTGATTGGTGATGAGCGGGAGGTCGCGCTCACTCTCAACCAGCTGAAACGCAACCCTGCTGCCGGCTATCGCCCAGTGGGTGTCAGCTTGGTCAGACGGGTCGGCGAAGAGGACACCGCTGACGAATTCCATGGGCTGCCCGTGGTGAGTCAGCCGTGGATCATCTCACGGGTGGGCGAGTTGTCCCGGTCCGCTGTGGTAATCGCCGGCGGACTGAGCAGCACGGAGACGCGCCGTCTGGCCTGGGCTCTGGAGAGCTCGACCACTCAGTTGCTTATCGTGCCGCGCATGCTCGATGTGGTTGGACCGCGCATGTCGATCCAGCAGGCTGCCGGCGTGAATCTCGTCCACGTCGAGCTGCCGACCTATTCGGGCGCGCGCTATCTCATCAAGCGTTCCTTCGACGTGGCCTTTTCTTTGGTCGCCCTGCTTCTGCTCGCACCTCTCTTTGGCTTGATCGCTATGGCGATCAAGATCGAAGACGGCGGTCCGGTTCTATTCCGCCAGAAGCGCGTCGGCCTCCAGGGTGAGGAGTTCATCCTGCACAAGTTCCGATCGATGCATGTCGACGCGGAAGCGCGGCTGGAGGAACTCAAGGAACACTCGATGGGCGACGGCCCGTTGTTCAAGATGGACGACGACCCGCGCTGCACGCGCGTTGGCCGGTTCATCCGAAAGTTTTCCCTGGATGAACTACCCCAGTTCTGGACCACGCTGAAAGGCCACATGAGCGTCGTCGGACCTCGCCCCCACCTCGCTCATGAGTTGGAAGCCTTCCCTAAGGACGCCCTCCGCCGCCTTCTGATCAAGCCCGGCATCACTGGTCTGTGGCAGATCAGCGGTCGGTCCGACTTGTCGATCGACGATGCAATCCGACTCGATCTGCGTTACGTGGAGAACTGGACGCTCGTGGGAGACATTTCAATCATCCTGCGCACTGTCCAAGCCATGTTGCGGCCACGAGGGGCGTACTGATGTCCCTTCGACCCGCCGACCCCACTGGCCCGGAGGATGCCGCGGGACCTTCTCGCGGACTGCGTATCGCGTTGGTGACAGTGAACTACGCACCCGAGGTGACGGGGATCGCGGCCTATACCACGAGTCTCGCCGAAGGGCTTGCCGACGCCGGCCACCACATCGACGTCGTGACCGCGGCGCCTCACTATCCGGCTTGGAAGGTGTTCCCAACCTCCGAGTGGGCGCCTCGCGAACGGCGAGGAACCCTGTCGATCACGCGGCTACGGTCGTATGTCCCGAGCAAACCGAGTCTGTTGAAACGCTCGTTGTTCGAGTTGCTCTATGGCCTTCGGTTCGCTGCCAGACCCATGCGAGGAGCCGACGCCGTCATTCTCGTCAGCCCGGCCTTGTTCACCAGCCTGGTCGTCCAGACGCGGCTGCGAGCGCGGGGCACCCGCATTCCCGTCATCCTCTGGGTCCAGGACCGTTATAGCGCGGGAGTGAACGAACTAGGCGGACGCCTGGCTCGGATGGCATCCGGAATCATCCGCTCTCTCGAGTCTCGACTTGCCCGAAACAGCGATCGGGTGGTTGTGATCCACGACCGCTGGATCGGGGACGTGGAACAAATCCTGAAGGTCACAAAGGATCGAATTCGTTCCGTTCGAAACTGGACCCACGTCGACATGCCGCCAGAGGTGGATGTGGCAGCTGTGCGCGCTGGACTTGGCTGGGGGGTCGCAGACACCGAGACTGTTGTGCTTCACAGCGGAAACATGGGTGTGAAGCAGGGTCTGGAGAACGTCGTCGAGGCGGCCAGGCTCGCTGAGAAGCGGGGCAGCGCGGTGCGTTTTGTCCTCATGGGCGATGGCAGCCAGCGCGCGGGGCTGGAAGCGGCCGGCCAGGGCTGCGCTGCGCTTCAGTTTCTTCCGCCAATGTCGGCTGACGGCTTCGCTCGGACATTGATGGCGGCCGACGTGCTGCTGGTCAATGAACTACCCGGTCTGAAAGAGACCGCCGTGCCGAGCAAGTTGACCTCCTATTTCGCGTCCGGTCGCCCTGTCATTGCCGCGACCGATCCAGCAAGCGTCACCGCCGCTGAGATCGGCCTCAGCGGTGCGGGCGTGGTGATTGAGCCAGGTAACCCTGAGGCCCTGATCGCTGCCGCAGAGTCACATGACACCAGCGTTGGGCAGACCCGGGGCGAGGCGGGGCGTCGATTCGTGCGCGAAGTTCTGTCCATGGAAGCAGGGATCCGCGCGTTCGAAAACGTTCTCTTCGAAGCCAGCTCCGGCTCCGAAGTCCAGAAGACCAGATGAGGAAGGCAAGCGATCTTGACGAAGAAGGCACTCATTACAGGAATCACCGGCCAGGACGGTTCCTATTTAGCCGAGTTCCTGCTGGCCAAGGGCTACGAGGTGCACGGGATCATCCGTCGTGCGTCCACCTTCAACACCCACCGGATCGACCATCTCTACAAGGATCAGCACGATCCGGACAACCGCCTCTTCCTTCACTATGGTGACTTGGACGACGGAGTCCGTCTGGTCACTTTGCTGCACCAGATCCAGCCGGACGAGGTATATAACCTCGCAGCGCAGTCGCATGTCCGGGTGAGCTTCGATGAGCCGGTCCACACGGCTCACGTTGACGCCATGGGCTCCATCGGTCTTCTTGAGGCCGTCCGCACCAGTGGGGTGCACTGCCGCTACTACCAGGCATCTACGTCCGAAATGTTCGGCGCGACGCCGCCTCCGCAGAATGAGGACACCCCCTTCTATCCTCGGTCCCCCTATGGCGCTGCCAAGGTGTACGCCTATTGGATCACCCGCAACTACCGCGAGGCCTACGACCTGTTCGCGGTCAATGGCATCTTGTTCAATCACGAGTCGCCGCGCCGAGGGGAAACCTTTGTGACGCGCAAGATCACCCGCGCCGTCGCTCGGATCAAGGCGGGCATCGAGAAGCATGTCTATATGGGCAACCTGGACTCGATTCGCGACTGGGGCTACGCACCGGAATATGTCGAGGGGATGTGGAAGATGCTCCAGGTCGACGAACCAGAAGATTTCGTCCTCGCTACTGGTGTCGGCTACACGGTTCGCCAGTTCCTCGAGACGGCGTTCGAGCACGCTGAACTGGACTGGGAGGAGCACGTTCGATTCGATCCGCGCTACCTGCGTCCGACCGAGGTCGATGCCCTGATGGGAGACGCATCCAAGGCCCACGAAAAGTTGGATTGGAAGCCGAGAGTGCTGGGGGACGAGCTGGCACGCATCATGGTTGACGCCGACATCGAGGCTCTGAAGCATGTCGGAGGCAACTGGATCGACACGCCGTCTTTCCTCGACACGGAGGTCAAGAGCCTTGCCTGACTTCGTCCCTGGCCCCTTGGATAGGGAAGCCCCGTTCTATGTCGCGGGTCACCGCGGCCTCGTCGGATCAGCCATCTGGCGCAAGCTCGAAGCTGAAGGCTTCACCAATCTCGTTGGGCGCACATCGAAGGAGCTCGACCTGAAAGACAGGGCCAAGGTCCTCGCTTTCATGGAGGAGGCGAGACCCCGATACTTGGTCCTTGCAGCGGCGAAGGTTGGCGGCATCCTCGCGAACAACACCTATCCAGTTGACTTCTTGACAGACAATCTCCAGATCCAGACCTCGGTGCTCGACGCCGCCCTCGCCGTGGGAGTCGAGCGGGTCCTGTTTCTCGGTTCGTCCTGCATCTATCCAGCCCAGGCACCCCAGCCGATCAAGGAGGAGTACCTCCTCACCGGCCATCTCGAGCCAACCAACGACGCCTACGCGATCGCGAAGATCGCGGGCATCATGCACATCCAGTCCGTCCGGCGGCAGTACGGACTTCCCTGGATCTCCGCCATGCCGACCAATCTCTATGGACCAGGCGACAACTTCTCGCTCAAAGGCTCGCACGTCCTGCCTGCGCTAATCCGTCGCTATGACGAGGCCGTACAGAGTGGAGCTACCAGCATCACAAACTGGGGCAGCGGGCAACCGCGGCGAGAGTTCCTCCATGTTGACGACATGGCAGATGCTTGCCTGTTCCTGCTGGAGCATTTCGATGGGCCGCAGCAGGTCAATCTCGGCACTGGGAGCGACGTGACCATCCGGGAGCTCGCTGTGATGGTGGGCGAGGCGACGGGGTATGTCGGCTCCGTGGAGTGGGACACCTCCAAGCCGGACGGGATGTTTCGCAAGTTGCTCGATGTCAGCACCCTGACCAACATGGGGTGGCAGGCGAAGGTTGACCTTCGGAACGGAATTCTAGAAACAGTCTCTTGGTACCGCGAGCATCATGCAGAGGCTCGGCAGTGAAACAATTCGACGCCGCGACGGTTCACTGGCGGCTTGCAGATTTCCAAGGCCATGGCTACGACAAGGGGCGTCCGAGGTGGATACAGGCACTCTGGTTGGCCGCCCAAGGCCTCCTCATGAACTGGTGGGTCCCCCCGAAACTACGCGTTACGGTGTTGCGCAGGTTCGGGGCCAAGATCGGGCAAGGTGTCCTAATTCGTCATAGGGTGCGCATTCACTGGCCTTGGAAGCTCACTGTCGGCGATGATACCTGGATTGGCGAAGGGACTTGGATCCTAAACCTAGAGCCTGTGACCATCGGTTCCAACGTGTGCATCTCTCAAGAAGTGTTGCTCTGTACCGGCAGTCATGATCGCAAATCTCCCTCATTCGAATTTGATAATGGCCCGATCAGTGTCCAAGACGGCGCTTGGGTTGCAGCGCGTGCCACAGTTCTCAGAGGCGTGACGATTGGGCGCGGTGCCCTAGTCGGAGCGACTGCCCTAGTGACATCCTCCCTGCCTGCAAATGCAAGCATCTTCGCACCAAGAGCAACGCGATGAAGATTGCGCATGTTGTCACTCTGGTCTCACCGGACGGGGCCTATGGAGGGCCTTTGCGTGTCGCCATCAATTTGCTTAAGGAGCTAAAGAAGCGAGGTCACGATGTACGGCTATTTGCGGCGTACAAAGGCCAGCCTCCAGTACCAAGCGAAATCGATGGTATATCTCTCACAGCCTTTCCGGTTCGGAGGCTGATCCCTAAAACAGGTTTCGCCGGACTCACCTCCTTTGCCTTGTTGGCTCGACTCGCGCGCGACCTACGCGGCTATGATATAATCCATGTCCATCTTGCTCGGGACCTAGTGACTCTACCAGCCGCTTTTTTAGCGTTGCTGGGTCGACGTCGCGTCTTTATACAGACGCACGGAATGATTGATAGGTCACGCAATTTGTTGGCCGTGCCTCTTGACCTTCTAATGACAAGGCCAGTTTTGGCTCGTGCCCGGGCAGTCTTCTATCTGACTGCTCGGGAACGCGATGACCTAATAACAGAATCTCGCGGCCGCGCAAGGCTAATTCGACTCGAAAATGGAGTTCCCAAAGCCGAAGCCAGTCGACTTCCACACCCAGAGCTGGTTCGATTCCTATTTCTTGCTCGCCTAGCCAGCATCAAGCAACCAACACTCTACACTCAGGCGGCTATAGAAACCGCTCGCAGTTGCTCGAATGCCGAATTCGCCTTGGTCGGACCTGACGAAGGCGAGGCGTCCAAAGTCAAGAAACTCATAGCAGAGACGAATGTAGGGATGCGTATCCGTTGGGAGGGGGCGCTAGCCCCATCACGCACTCTGGAACGAATGGCGGCGTCGGACTGCCATGTGCTCACGTCTAAGAGCGATGTGGCACCTATGTCAGTCCTAGAGGCGGCCTCCTTGGGCCTCCCACTCATTGTAACGTCTGGTTGTGGGTTCGCAGATGTCATCAAGGAGCACGGAGCCGGCTTTGTGGTGGGCCCCACCACTAGAGAAATATCTGAGGCCATGCGCATGCTTGCATCTGACTCAGCACTTCGCCAGACCATGGGGGGTGCCGCGAGAAAAATGGTTCAAGAGCGGTTTTCGATAGAAGGAGTCGTGGAGCGGCTCTTGGCCAGCTATTCACGGGAAACGTGATGACAAGCAAAGGAGAACGTGGCTCCACCGTCGCCTTCCGCATTCTCACAATTCTGCTGCTGGCAGGACTCGCTCCTGCCGTCGTTGCTCTGCTCTACCCTCCAAGCGGCAAGATTCCCTGGGATTTGGTGATATGCACCATTTTGGCCGGCGCACGGTACGGGTGGATAGCCCTAGGGCCGGATCGTAGAATTCACGAGCTGATCGTCTGGCTCTACATCTACCTATTTCTCGGCGTGGCGCCATTAGTTCAGGACGCCTTGATGGTGACACCGGAAACTACACCGAATGTAGATCCGGAGTTCAGGGAGCTTGCAGGAATCGTGACGCTACTGGGAGTGATGGCATTCTGGATAGGCTCCGTCTTGGCGAAAGGGTCTCGGAAGAACCATCATGAACCGAGGAAGTCTCAACGACTGGTCAGTCTTCCGAGAGTTCTCTTGTTGGCCGGGCTTGCGCTAGTAGCTGCCACGTACTATCTACTCAAAGTCGGTCCGGCTACTGTCCTACTCTCCCGCACGGAACTCGGCATGGCGCGCAATGCGCTTTGGCCGGATACGTCGATTCGGGGAATTATCATTGCGGTTGTGACGATGACCACATTGGTCGCCGCGCTTGGATTGATCCAAGTGATCCGCCAGGGCTCAGGTGGCGTAGGACTCCATTGCGCTGCGGTGGGTTTAGCTTTGTTGGCACTCGTTGTCTCGAATCCAATCAGCAGTCCGAGATACATTGCTGGGACTGTTGTCGGAGCCTTGGCAATAGGACTGGGCGCATTGACGAATAGGCACCGCTACCATTTTTTGGCGATCGGGATGATCGGCGGATTCCTTATTCTTTTTCCGCTCCTCGATACGTTTCGATACTCGATAGCGGCAGACATGACCATCGAAAACCCCCTAAGTGCACTTACATCGGGAGACTTTGATTCTTTTGCGCAGATCGTAAACTCAGTCGAGTACGTCTCTCACGAGGGAATTTCTTGGGGATACCAACTGCTCGGGGTGCTTCTATTTTGGGTTCCCAGAAAAATATGGTCCGAGAAGCCGATGGACACAGGTGTCCTTATTGCAGAATATAAAGATTATCATTTTACAAACCTCTCTTCACCATTGTGGGCCGAATTCTACGTGAATGGTGGGGTGGTTCTTCTTGTCATCGGCATGTTCGCCGTGGGATGGATGATAAGACGCGCGGATCTTCAAGGGGAAGCCTTCCTAACAAGGTTAGGGATGCCATCC
Organism: uncultured Enemella sp.; assembly: GCA_964515145.1. Lineage (GTDB taxonomy): Bacteria > Actinomycetota > Actinomycetes > Propionibacteriales > Propionibacteriaceae > Enemella. Next base: position 48,045 of record CAZEVN010000013.1, on the reverse strand, counting down.
GTGTTTGGTTCCGTCTTGCCCTTCTACATGATCATCCTACTTCGCGGATCTCTCCTCCAAGCGATGGCGTTTCTCTTCGTCCTCGCTGGAAGTTCTTGGTTTATCCAAGCGCGGGTGCCACGAAGTGTAGTAAGACGAGGAAATTTCTGAAATGTCTGCCACCGCACTAACGCGAGGTGCCCGAGGAGGGGGGCTCACGCTTTCGGGAAATATCGCGATAATGGTTATCCAGTTTCTCTCCGTAGTGGTTCTCTCAAGAATGTTGGAACCGAGCGACTTCGGGCTAGTGGCGATGGCGAATGTCTTCATTGCACTAGGCAATCTCTTTCGCGATTTCGGCATGCCAATGGCCGCGCTGCAGTCAAAAGACCTCACTAGGCAGCAGGCATCCAACCTCTTTTGGACAAACGCCCTTTTTGCTTTCGCGGCAGCGTTGATACTGACCCTCTCCACCCCCTTGTTGATTGAGCTCTATGAAGAACCTCGGCTTGGCGGAGTAATTCCAGCCCTAGCACTGGCAATTCTCATAGGCGGCATTGGGGCGCAAATTCAGGTAGATTTAGCTCGGGCGATGAGATATTCCGTGATTGTAGGCACGGACGTCGCGAGTCAAATTTTTGGATTCTTGCTGGCCGTCTCGTTCGCGTCCCAAGGATTCGGGTACTGGGCGCTGATTGCGCAGGTATTGGGCGTAGCCTCGGCGCTGCTTCTCTCGCGATGGATCCTTAGTGGTTGGAAGCCACTCCTATTCCGACGTGGCCACGGTGCAGGGAAACTGATTCGCTCTGGTGGCCAATACGGCCTTGCGCATCTGCTTTCGTTCATGCAAGGAAACATCGATGCCCTCGTCATTGGAGTTCGACTTGGGCCCACGGACTTGGGCTACTACAACCGAGGCTATCAGCTCCTCACTGGGCCCGCTGGACGCATCCTTGATCCGCTAACTCAAGTGGTCATCCCTACCCTGAACCACGCTCAAAAAGATGGACGCAGATACGAACCTATCCTACTGAGAATCCAGTTCCTAGTAGGACTGGCGATCGTCTGGTTGTTTGCGATCTCAGCTGGGACAGCGCCAGAACTGGTTCCCCTGGCACTTGGGCCGGGCTGGGAGTCCGTCGTTAACGTCTTTCGGATCTTGGCCCTGGGCGGATCAATCTGGGTCTTCAATCACGTGAGCTACTGGGCTTTCTTGCTGAATGAAAAGAGCGATGAGCTCCTAAAATACAATCTGGTCTCTAAGCCCTTAGCAGTAACATGCATCGTTGCGGGGTCCTTCTTCGGGGTCGAGGGCGTTGCCTGGGGCTACGCATTAGCAATGGGAATCAGCTGGCCGCTGAATCTGATCTGGCTTGCCCGGAAAGTTTCTCTGCCTTCTCTCGAATTTGCCAAGAATGGCACACTCATCCTGGCTGCCGGAGGCGTTGCTGGCTTCGCCGCGGACCGAGCCATGAATCTACTGGGGGGTGCTCCACCCATTCTTGCGATCCTGGTTTCGGCGGTTGTGTCATCGAGTGCAATGGTGGCCGTGTTGCTTGCGCTGCCGAGAACTAGACACCTATTTGTAAGTTCACTTCTCGCTCTTCGGAGCGCGTTTAAACCAAACATGAAGGACTCATAGGGATGCACCGAATAGAAGAAACAATCGAACGCGGAATGTGCATTGGATGTGGGGCATGCGCTATTGCGTCAAGAGGGACAATATCGCTCGGTTTGGACCCGATTATTCGCATTTATCAGGCAAATCTGAACGATGCTGACGAGCAGATCAGACGCAAAGCAAGCCGGGTTTGTCCCTTCTCGGATGAGTCGCCTAACGAAAATGAATTATCGGTTCCGCAGGGGTTTCGAGGAATGCGCTACCACTCCGAGATCGGTTGGCATATTCGAGCGCTCGCGGGACGTGTCGCTGACGACTCCTATCTAACGAACAGTAGTTCTGGTGGAATGGCATCCTGGTTCACCGCAAGTCTCGTACGACAAGGCCTAGTGGACTTTGTGCTAAGCGTGGGCCGGGGTGGAAATAATGATGGGCGTGAACTATTCAGTTATGGTGTGAATGGCGATCCGACTGAGACTGCCACTAGGAAGTCTCACTACTACGCTTCAACTTTGCATGAAGTGCTGCGGACGGTCCATGAGATTCCCGGTCGGTACGCAATTGTGGGCGTCCCGTGTTACATCAAGGCCGCGCGAGCCTTGACTAGGGAGGACCGAGTGCTTTCCGAGAGGTTGGTTGCGTTCGTAGGATTGGTTTGCGGCCACATGAAAAGTCAAGCCTTTGCGGAGTCAATGGCCTGGCAGGTCGGTGTGCCGCCCGATGTCCTGCAAGAAGTGGACTTTCGCATTAAGGTTCCTGGTCGGCCGTCCAGTGAGTATGACTTTGGCGCTCGGGCAGCAACGTGGGAACCTTGGAAGTCAGCGCCCACTCGATCCCTGATTGGCGGGAATTGGGGACACAGTGCTTTCCAACCGGAGGCTTGCAATTTTTGCGACGATGTGGTCGGTGAGACGGCAGACATCAGCTTTGGAGACGCGTGGCTTCCCCAGTTTGAAAGCGATTCGCGCGGTACCAACTTGGTTATCACGAGGAACTCTCGCTTTGATGAGCTTATTTCCGAGGGGCTCGCCAACGGGGAAATCCACATAGTGCCGCTCGAAGCTGATGCTGCTGCACGTTCTCAGGCTGGAGGGTTTCGACATCGACGGGAAGGCCTCGCGGTTCGTCTTGCGGACGATGTCGGGCGTGGTCTTTCAGTTCCGACTAAGCGGGTTTCGCCAGAGGCGTCAATGGTTACGCCTAGGCGAATGGAACTGATCCGGCAGAGACGCCGCATGGCTGCACTCAGCCACGAGGCGCATTATCTTGCCCTTCAGCGACAGGATTTGCGAGCCTACTTGGCCATCATGAAGAGGGAGATTCGAAAGTATAATCGGCTCGAGGCGCGTCATGGAACCCGCGCGATTCGAATGGCTCGACGCATAGTTGGGCGAGCTCTTTCTACGGGTTTACGGTCGAAACTAAGAACTAAGCTCCAAGGGCTGATAGGTAGGATCTGAGATCATGGGAAATGGCCGCGCCGTCATTCGAACCCTTCCACTGGAGAATGCCAACTATGGCGGGATTTTGCAGGCTTTCGCGTTGCAGAAGATTGTCAGGAGATGGTTCGCAGATGTTCGTACGGATGTCTCCACTACTGGGGGTTGGGATAGGCAACTGAAGTATCAGTTGTTGCGACTGAAGAAGTTGGCGATATCAAAGCCTTTGCTTGCTCCTGAAGTGCGAAGTGCTCAATACAAACAGATCTACGGTTTTGTTTCTGAGCATATTGATACCTGCAGGATATTCAATCTAAGAGGCGGGATCGATCAGAACTGGTCGGAGAATGTGGATGCGCTTATCGTTGGCAGCGATCAAGTGTGGCGACCTGCCTACGGTGACGTGCGTTCGTACTTGTTGGAAGGGATACCAGTTTCTGAGGAGACCACCAAGATCGCCTACGCGGCCTCTTTTGGCGTTGAGTCGCTGACGTCGGAGCAAGCGGCGAACTTTCGCCAGATGTGGCCGGCTGCTCGTAGGTTTCAAGGTATCTCTGTTCGAGAGTTGTCGGCTGTGCCTTTGGTCAACGAGTTCTGGGGGATCGACGCCAAATTTGTTTTGGATCCTACCTTTCTCTTGGGTAAGGACGAGTGGCTGAAACTGACTAATGCTAATCCTTGTGCGGATCGGGGCAAGGAACCGGTTGTATTCGCATATTTGTTAGATCCAACGGAGTTTGAAGTTGCGGAGATGCAGCGGTTTGCGCGGGGACGTGGTGCGAGCCTGCGGTTGATAACGCCTAATGAGCCTCTCTCAACTGCGGGGCGCCTTAGGGGTCAGCGAATCGTTCCAGAACCATCTGTTTCCGACTGGCTTAGTGGGTTTCGGGATGCAGATATTGTCCTGACAGACTCTTATCACGGGCTTGTCTTTTCACTAATATTCCAGGTTCCCGTTTTGGTGCTCGAGAATACGGGCCGTGGCCGCGAGAGATTCGCTTCTCTGCTTGGAGTGGCGGAGCTCGGCGACAGAATGATTAAGAGAGAGAGCCTCAGGGCGGGGCTTATGGATATGGGAAATCTAACGGATACCGATTGGGGGATGGTTGAGCGTCGCTTGGCGCCGCACCGCGAAAATAGCGTTGCTTTCTTGGAAGAACACCTAATGCCTATCAGTGGAGGTCGATGAGGTGGAATTGTACGTTGTGGTCGCGTCGGCAGGCCGTTCTAGTCTCTGTTCTGAGTTGGCATCATGGTCACGCTGCATGATTGTGCCCGAAAATTCTACGGTGACGTGGATTGTGAGTACCCCTTCGGTCGGCGAAGGGCCGGCCGAGTTGCCTTCCAATTGGAGGCATGTGACTGGGGCAAAAGGTGCTGCAGCGCAGCGTAACGTGGCTCTTGATAGAGTTCCGGATGCTGCTGATATCGTCGTGTTTTTTGATGATGACACTCTCCCTAGGCCCGATTATTTTTGCCGAGTTGCTGATCATTTCTCGAGTCACTCTTCTCACATAGCCTTGACCGGTCGCCTGATTCGTGACGGGGCGGCCGAGAAGAGGGAAGTGGAACGCGGAGAAGCGCTTAGGGAATTGGAGCGCTCACGGGAGCTGGATTCGCCCAAGGGTTGGCGAGCAAGTAGTGAGATGTACGGGTGCAATGCGGCTGTGCGGTGGGCCTCGGTCAAAATGTTGCGATTCGACGAGCGATTGCCCTTGTATTCTTGGTTAGAGGATTTGGACTACGCTCGTCAGGCTATGAGAATCGGTGAGGTAGTGCAGATCGATACAGCAGTCGCTGTGCATTTGGGTGCCTCAAGCGGTGGGCGAACGCAGCATCGCCGTATTGGCTATTCACAGATTGCCAATCCAGCGTGGCTGAATGAGAAGGGCGCGTTGGGATTCGCAGAGGCCTTAAGGTTGTCTATGGGGCCGTTCGTGCGGAACTTGGCGGGCTCACTTCGATGGGGCGCTAAAGCGAAGCCCAGGCGAGAGCGCCTTTCAGGAAACCTGTTGGCAATCTGGGACCAGATTAAGCGGTGTGGGAGATCAACACCGGAACGAATTCTTGATTTATAGGATTGGCTTTCACTGTGCGAAGGTCCGCCGCGCGGCTTACGCTTCTGGTAAGGAGGCGACATGGTTTGGCCGCGCGTACCTCTGGCGGATAGAGTGTGCCCTTGGTCCGTGAGGACCCGGCTTACCCTCCGCAGGGCACGCCGTGCACACGCCCTCCTGCCATGGGACATCCCCATGGCCGCCGAGACCAGAGGAGGTGGAGTACGCGTATGCGCAAGTACGAAATCATGGTCATCGTCTCGCCCGAGATGGATGAGCGCCAGGTGACTCCCATGTTGGAGCGCTACCTGAAGGTCATCACCGACAACGGTGGCACCATCGACGAGCTCGATTTCTGGGGCAAGCGTCGCCTCGCCTATGAGATCAACAAGAAGCCCGAGGGCATCTACACCGTCATCAACGTGACCGCGCGGCCCGAGGATGTGAAGGAACTGGATCGCCAGTTCGGCATCAACGAGTCGATCATGCGAACCAAGGTGCTGCGTCCCGAGCTCCACTGAGCTCACGCACATCATTGATCCAACGCCCGACTCCAACGCCCCACGCCAAAATTGTCGGACCCGGCTGGCAGGCTGGACTCCGACATCCCCACTCGAGGAGCTCTCCATGGCAGGCGAAACCATCATCACCCTCGTCGGCAACCTGACCGGCGATCCCGAGCTGCGCTTCACCCCGTCGGGTGCAGCGGTGGCGAACTTCACCGTGGCATCCACGCCGCGCAACTTCGACCGTCAGACCAATGAATGGAAAGACGGCGAAGCGATGTTCATCAACTGCTCGGTGTGGCGCCAGGCGGCCGAAAATGTCGCCGAGTCGCTGCAGAAGGGCATGCGTGTCGTCGTCCAGGGCCGGCTCAAGTCGCGGTCCTATGAGACGCGCGAGGGTGAGCGCCGCACGGTCTTCGAGATCGATGTGGACGAGGTGGGCCCGTCGCTCCGTTATGCCTCCGCCAAGGTCACCAAGACCGGTGGCGGTGGCGGCGGCTATGGCGGCCAGCAGTCCGGTGGGGGTTATGGCGGTGGCGGCGGTGGCCGTCCCCAGCAGGCTCCCGCGCAGGATCCCTGGCAGAGCCAGGGTGGCGGTGGTGGCAACCGCTCGCAGGGGCAGGATCCCTGGGCCCAGGGTCAGAACGACGATCCGCCGTTCTGATCACGCCCAACACATTTTCCAGGCACATTCCGGCACGACTGCCGGGCTCTAAAGAAACAGGAGCACCACAATGGCCGCACCATCGCGCAAGCCGATGAAGCCCAAGAAGGCCGTCCCGGTCAAGTCGACCAAGATCGACAAGGTCGACTACAAGGACATCAACACTCTCCGTCGATTCATCTCCGAGCGGGGCAAGATCCGCGCTCGCCGTGTGACCGGCCTGTCCGTCCAGGATCAGCGTCGCGTCGCCATCGCCATCAAGAATGCGCGCGAAGTCGCGCTGCTGCCCTACGCCTCGACGGCTCGCTGAGAAAGGACACCGGCATGAAGCTCATTCTCACCGCCGCCGTGGACAACCTCGGCATCGCCGGCGACATTGTCGAGGTCAAGGACGGCTATGGCCGCAACTACCTCCTGCCCCGCGGTTTCGCCATCCGGTGGACCCGTGGCTCGGAGAAGCAGATCGACGGCATCAAGCGAGCCCGTGACGCCCGCGAGGTCCGCAACCTCGATCACGCCCAGGAACTGCGCACGCAGATCGAGGGCCTGGACATCTCGGTTGCCGTCAACGCGTCCGACAAGGGCAAGCTGTTCGGCGCCGTGACCTCCGCCGACATCGCCCAGGCGATCAAGAAGGCCGGCGGCCCGTCCGTCGACCGTCGCTCGGTCACCGTCGCCAAGCCCATCAAGGCGCTCGGCACCCACACCGTGGGCGTCAAGCTCCATGAGGCTGTCACCGCTCACCTGCCCCTCAACGTTGTCGCTGCTGCCAAGTGACGCGCTGATTCAGGTACGCCGAACCGGCCGGTCCCCGCGTGGGGCCGGCCGGTTTGCTTTTGTCAGGATGAGCCCGTTTGTCAGGATGAGCGCATGGACTTCGATGCGTACGCCTCGCGCGAGGAGGCCGACGAGTGGCTCGCGCGCTATCCGGAGCAGGTCTCGGTCATGCCCTACATCGGTCGCCACGGCTGGAAAACCATCACCATCGACGGCATCCCCGACGACGAGATTCTCGAGGCCATCGACGCGTCCTATGACCTGGTGGTCGCCAAGCTGCCCAAATCGAAGCGGCCCAAGCCTCCGGAGTGATGGGGAGACCCTGGGCCGTCATAGGGTCCAGGTATGACCTCCCCCAAGAAGAAGTGGTCTCTCGGCAAGAAGATCGGCGTGGGTGTCCTCTCGTTCTTCGGTGTCCTTGTTCTGGTAATCGGCCTGCTCGTCGTCATCAAACCCTGGGCACCGGAGATCGTGGTCGCCGACGCGGGCCCGAGCGGTCGCCGCGTCACCGACAACGGCATGATCGCGAACTACTATCCGGCCCCGGGACCCGGGCGCCATCCGACCGTCGTCGTCGTTGGCGGGTCCGACGGTGGCATCGGGCGCCAGGTGGACCGCACGGCGCAGGCGTTGCAGAAGGAGGGCTACACCGCTCTCGCCCTATCCTATTGGGGCGCCGAGGGCCAGCCGGAGATCATGGACCGAATCCCGCTCGAAACGTTCCGGACCGCGTTCGACTGGGTCCTCGCCCAGCCGGAGGTCGACCCCGAACGCTTTGCATTCATAGGGACTTCGAAGGGTGGGGAGGCCGCGGTGCTGTTGGCATCGCAGACGCCCGAGTTCAAGGCTGTCGTCGGCTATGTCCCGTCCCACGTCGTCTGGGCCGGCTTCAATCTGCGCGAGCCGTGGAAGTGGAACCAGACCGGATCGACGTGGAGCTCCGGCGGGCAGGACGTGCCCTACGTGCCCTACATCACGGACTATCGCGGCGGCCCGATGGTCGACATGTATATCCGCTCCTGGCACGAGAACCTGGCCCAGCACCAGGACGCGATCATCCCGATCGAGAACTCACGCGCGCCTCTGCTGCTGATCTGCGGTGAGCAGGACAACCTCTGGCCGTCGTGCGACATGTCTCGTGAGGTGCAGAGACGGGCCGCGGAAAGGGACGGCCCGACCGTCAGCGTCCTGGCGTACCCCGAGGCAGGCCACATGATCTCCGGACCGCCCGCCGATCCGGATCATCCCTTCGACGCGACCCAGATGGGCGGCACAAAGGACGGCAGCGACTACGCACTCAGCGACAGCTGGCCCAAGGTGCTGGAGTTCCTGCGCGCCGAGCTGGGGTGACCTCTGACAGGGTGAGCCCATGCGCATGTTCGGATTCGATCGCTTCGGTGGGCCCGAGGTGCAGGGATTCTTCGATGTCGAGGACCCTGTGGTCGGCCCGGGTCAGGTCTTGATCGGCCTGGTGGCGGCGGGGGTGAATCCGGCGGATGTGAAGGTACGCAGCGGTCTGCGCGCGGGGACCGTCCCGGTCGACTTCGCCATGGCGGTCGGTCGGGAGGCCTGCGGTCGGGTCGTGGCCTGCGGTGAGGGCATCGAGTTCGCTGAGGGTGACTTGGTGTTCGGATCGTGCGCGACCGGAGCGGGTGCCCTGGCCGAACTGGTGCTGCTCGACGGTCCGTCGGTGACGCCGGTGCCGGAGGGTGTCGATCCGGCTGCCGCTGCCTGCGTACCCGTCGCGTTGGCCACCGCTTTCGATGCCGTTCACGAGCTCGGGCTCGGAGCGGGGGAGACCTTGCTCGTGGTCGGAGTCGGGGGAGTGGGCCAGCCCGCGCTGCAGTTGGCGACCGCGCGCGGGGCCCGCGGCCTCGGCGTGGGCAGTCCCGTGAAGCGGGCCATCGTCCAGGAGGCGGGCGGAATCCACGTGATGTCCGGTGACGGCTGGGCTGAGCGCGTGCGGGCGATGGCGCCCGAGGGTGTGGACGCGGTTCTGGATTGCGTCGGCGGTGAGGTTCTGCGGGAAGCGGCGACGTTGTTGCGTACGCCCGGCCGCCTGCGCAGCGTCGCCGACTTCGCCGGAGCCGCCGAACTGGGCGGATCAGCGGTCACACGGCGGCGGGTCCGCGAGGTATACGCCGAGGTGGTGGGCCTGGTCGCTGAGGGAGTGCTGCGGCCACGGATCACGGTGCGCGTACCCTTCGACCGCGCCGCCGACGCCGTCGCTGCCGTCGAGACAGGCCATCTCACCGGCAAGGCCGTGGTCGCGATGCCCGAGGCGGTGATCCCGCCGGGGCCGTTCTTCCATGGCACTCGAGCCGAACTCGCGACGGGTGACCTGCTCGAAATCGGGCGTACCAGCAACTATGGTTCCCGCCGCCAGGCCAATCATCTCTATTTCGCGGGGTCGATGGACGCCGCGATCTGGGGTGCGGAGCTTGCGGCGGGCGACGGGGTGGAGCGGATCTATCGGGTCGAGCCGCTGGGCTCGTTCGAGGACGACCCGAACCTCACCAACGCGAAGTTTCCCGGCAACCCGACGCAGTCCTATCGCACGCGCGAGCCCCTGCGGATCCTCGACGAGGTCACCGGCTGGACGCCACACGACCCAGTCCTGGTCCGCACCATGCGCGACAATCTCGAGCGCCTCAAGGAGCAGGGCGTCGAGGCCATCGACTGATCAGCGAGACAGGCGCTCGATGAGCCGACCGATGAACTCCTCGCAGGCAACGAGCTGATCGAGCTCGATCCACTCGTTGGCGGTGTGCGCCTGGGCGATGTCGCCGGGCCCGCAGACGACGGCTTCCATACCCGCACCCGAGAACTGGCCGGCCTCGGTGCCATAGGTGACTTTGTCATCGGAAGGTACGCCCCCGAGCTCGCGTCCCAAGCTGATCGTCTCCGCGTCCGCGGGGGTGTCCAGGCCCGGCACCGCAGCCAGGACCTCGAAGTCCACCGACGCCGACTCGTGCTCGGCCTTCATGCGGACCTCGAGCTCGCGGGCGTACGCCTCGTATTCCGCCATCGTCACGTGCTGGTCCACGCCCGGCACCGTGCGGAACTCCGAGTGCACGACACACAGCTCGGGGACCGTGTTGGAGGCGATGCCACCGTTGACCATGTTGGAGCCCGAGGTGGTGTAGGGCAGTTCGTAGGCCTCGTCGAACGGCCCGTTGGCCTTCCAGTCATCCGCCCGCCCGCGGACCCAGGTGATGAACTGCGCGGCGTACTCCACCGCATTCACCCCGGCCGACGTCAGCGACGAATGCGCGGCCCGGCCGTGGAAGGTGATCTTGCACAGGTTGACCGACTTGTGGCCGGTGATCACGCGCATGCTCGACGGCTCGCCGATGATCGCCGCGCGCGGCGTGAGGCCGAGGTTGGCGATGTCCTTGACGATCTGTTCGCCACCAATACAGCCGATCTCCTCGTCATAGCTCAGCGCGAGGTGGATCGGCTCGCTCAGGTCGGCGGCGATCATGTCGGGCAGCAGCGCCACGGCGACACCGATGAACCCCTTCATGTCACACGTGCCGCGCCCATAGAGCTTGCCGTCGCGGACCTCGGGCGCGAACGGATCCGAATGCCAGTCCTGCCCATCGACCGGCACGACATCGGTGTGCCCCGACAGCACCACCCCACCCGCGGTCGACCCGTCCGCCGCGGGGATCGTCACGAGGAGATTCGCCTTCTCGGGGTTGTCCGGCCGGGGGCAGATCTTCGGGTCGAGCCCCAGGCGCCGGGCTTCGTCGGCGACCACCTCGATCACGGGGAGGTTGGACAGCCGGCTCGTGCTGTCGATCGAGCACAGCCGGATCACCCAATCCAGCGAGCGGGGCAGGTCGGTCGTCGCAGACGTCATGCCCTCTGTTGTACCTCATCCGGACTCGGGGCGCTGCCGGTGATGACCAGCATGACCGTCAGCCTCAGTCCGTTTCGAACAGCAGTGCGAGGTAGGTCTGCAGGTGCCGCAACTGGGCACCGAGGACGGCGGCCTCCCCCGTGGCACGTGACATGATGAACGCCCCCTCGAACACCACGGTGATCATGTCCGCGAGCGAGTCGAGGTCGACCGGTGCTGCGGGCGACCGGCGCTCACAGGCGGCCTTCAGCTTGGTACGGAGCCGATCGCGCCACATCAGCATCGCGTTTGTGATCCGCTCCCAGGTCGCCTCCTCGACCAGCCCTTCCTGATAGCAGAACGCGCCGAACAGGCAGCCCGGCTCCGGCGCCTCCAGTTGCTCCGCCTCCTCGGCGAACAGGCCGACGAAGACCACCAGCTGCTGGACCGGGTCGCTGGTCAACCGCTCGGACCGCGCCAGCTTCTCCTCCAGTTGCCGCGCGTCGGCGGACGCCCACCGCTCGACCAGAGCATCCGCCAGGGCGTGCTTGGTCGGGAAATGATGGAAGAACGCGCCGCGGGTCAGGCCCGTGCCCGCGATGATCGCCTCCACCCCGGCCCCGGCGAACCCCCGAGTGAAGACGAGCGGCTCCGCGGCATTCAACAGGGCCTCGCGGGTCGCCGCGGGATCACGTCGCGCCACTGGGATCACCTACCGATCAATATCTTGCGTTGCTCCCTTCAGGCTAGATCAAGATCGGCTATTGACAGGCCAAGCATGGAGGAGTGGAATCTAAATACCATTAGGTATCTAAGGAGCGGACCATGACCAGCCCCACCCAAGACAGCCTACCCGTCGGCGCGACGATGGAGGATCGGCTGGTCACCGTGCTCAACGACGCCGGCCTCGCCCTGATGCTCTCCATCGGTCACCGCACGGGACTGCTCGACGCGCTCGGAGGAGGCCACCCCGCAACAGTGGCCCAGCTCGCGGAGGCCAGCGGCTGCCAGTCGCGCTACGTGCGCGAGTGGCTCGGCGCCCTGACCGTGGCGGGCATCGCCGAACACGCGCCCGAGCCGGAGACCTACTGGCTCACCGCGGAATCGGCCGCGTTGCTCACCCGGGCCTCGTGCAACAACCTGGCGGTGTTCATGCAATACATCGCGGTCCTGGGAGCTGTCGAGGACCGAGTTGTCGACTGCTTCTTCCGCGGCGGTGGTGTCGGCTATGAGCACTTCCCTCGATTCCACGACGTGATGGCAGAGGACTCCGCGCTCACCGTGCTGGCCGCACTGGAGGATCGCATCCTGCCGCTCGTGGATGGCCTGGTGGCCCGGCTGACCCAGGGCGCCCGCGTGCTCGACATCGGCTGCGGGCATGGTCGGGCTCTCATCCGACTCGCCCGGGCATACCCGAAGTCCGCGTTCGTGGGCGTGGATCTCTCCCCCGAGGCCATCCGGGTCGCGCGGGCGGGTGCCGCGGGTCTTGCCAATGTGGAGTTCCTGGTCGGCGATGCGGCGCGACTCGACGACTATCTCCCCCGGCACACCATCGACCTGGCCTTGACCTTCGACGCCATCCATGATCAGGCCGACCCCGCAGCCGTGCTCCGGGCGATCCGCGCCTCCCTGCGCGACGATGGCGTCTATCTGGCCCAGGACATCAACTCCAGCGGCGCGCACAGCACCGACCGCGACCATCCGCTGGGGCCGTTCCTCTACGCGATATCGACCATGCACTGCATGACGGTGTCGCTCGCGCGCGACGGGGACGGGCTGGGCACGATGTGGGGGGTGCCAACCGCGCAGCGCATGCTCCGCGAGGCCGGCTTCGGTGATATCACCGTCCACCAGCTGCCCCACGATGCCCAGAACGTCTACTACACCAGCCGAGCCGCGTGACTCAGCGCTCAGCTCGGCAGGCGCAACGACGCGTACGCCGCACCTCCGAACGACGGGTAGGGTTCCAGCGGCCTTGAGTCAACGTGAGGTTGAATAGGGGTCTCGACAGTGTCGTCGTGAAGGAGTGATCGACGTGGGACTCGCGATAGCGGTCGTCGGAGCAGGCCCGAGCGGGATCTATGCCGTGCAACGATTGCTGAGGTCGGAGGACGTCACGCGGGTCGATGTCCTCGAATCACTGCCCGCGCCCTATGGCCTCCTGCGCTATGGCGTCGCGGCCGATCACCCGAAGACCAAGACCGTGTCGCGGGCCCTGGCGCGGGCGTTCGAGGACGAGCGGGTCCGGTTCTTCGGCAACGTGCACGTGGGCCGTGACATCACCCGGGACGACCTGCTCGAGCACTTCGACGCGGTGATCTATGCCACCGGCGCGCGCTATGACCGCGACCTCGGCATCCCGGGCGAGGAGCTCGCCGGCAGTCTCGGCGCGGCTCACTTCGTCGCCTGGTATTCCGGGCATCCCGACGTCCTCAAGCCCGCCGATTGGCACGGCACCTCGACCCTCGTCGTGGTCGGCGCCGGCAACGTCGCGCTCGATGTCTCCCGGATCTCGCTGCAGCCGCGGACGCTGCTCGAGAGCACCGACATGCCGCGGGAGGTGGTCGAGGAACTCGATCATGAGCTGACCGACGTACACCTCCTCTGTCGCCGCGGACCCGAGCACGTCAAGTTCACGCGGGTCGAACTCGCCGAACTCCTCGAACTCCCCGACGTGCGCATCGTCCTCCACACCGACCCGGCCGCCCTGGCCGAGCAGGACGGCCACCCACGCGAGGTGGCGACCAACCTCCGGTTGTTCCGCGAGGCGTACGCCCACTGGGACGGCAACAACGACCACCCCCGCAAGACCATGCACTTCCACTTCTGGACCATCCCGCAGCGGATCGAGGGGGAGACGTCGGTGACGGGCGTCGACGTTTTAACCGCGCCGCCCGGGGGTCCCGTGACCGAGGGCCGGATCGATGCGCAGGCGGTCATCCGGGCGATCGGTTATCGCGGTGAGCCGATTCCCGGTCTGCCCTTCGATCCGGATCGCTGTCTGATCCCCAATGACGAGGGGGAGGTCCCGGGGACCGACGGGCGGGAGTATGTCACCGGCTGGATCAAGCGCGGTCCCACCGGCGTGATCGGCACGAACAAGGGTGATGCCGCCGAGACGGCCGAGAGGTTGCTGGCGAACCTCGAGGCGGCTGCCGGATCGGGTACGCCGGCCCGCCCCGACCTGGCCGACAAGCTCGACGCCTCCGGCCACCTCGCCGTCGACTGGGCCCAGTGGGACCGGATCCGCGCGGCGGAGGACGCCCTCGGTGCCGAGCACGGCGCCGCCACGGTCAAGCTCGCCGACCGCGAGGCCATGCTCCGCGCGGCGTTCGACACGGACTGAGAGATTCGGCGGAGCCAGCTGCTGGCCTCCATGCTATTGTGTACACATAGATACACAATCAAGTGGGGGTGTGTGATGACGGTATCTGTGGGAATCCGGGAGTTCCGGGCAGGCCTCGCGGAATACATCGCATCCGAAACGCCGGTGGCAGTCACTCGGCATGGGCACACGGTTGGGTATTTCATCCCCACCAGGGGTCGCGCCGATGAAGAGATGGCTGCCTTGCGGGTGGCTGCAGCAACGCTGGATGAGCTTCTCCAGGAGAAGGGCGTTGATGTTGATGAAGTCGTAGCGGAATTCCGAGCCGCTCGGCTGGCTGGACCAGATTCGGCATGACGCTTCCCCATCGGAGCCTGGTTCTCGATGCCAACATTCTGATCCGACTGGTGTTGGGGCAGCGCGTCCGAGAGTTGGTTCTGACCTACTCGCATCATGTGTCATTCTTCACTCCGGTGGAGTGCTATGCGGACGCAAGGAAGTACCTGCCGGCACTACTGGCGCGGCGTGGCATCGATTCGGAATCAGCACTTGAACTCTTGAACGCCTTCGAGCCGTTCGTGCTCGGGGTGGAAGAAGAGACCTATCGCGGACTCCAGGCTGAGGCGCTGGCACGCATCGGGCATAGGGATGAACGTGATTGGACCGTGCTTGCCGCGGCCCTGGTGTTGGACTGTCCTATCTGGACCGAAGATCAAGATTTCTTCGGGACCGGGGTTCCAACTTGGACGACTGATCGAGTGGAACTCTATCTTGCCGAGCATGGTGCTGCCGCGGTCAAGCTGGCCGACCGCGAGGCGATGCCTCGTCCGACGTTCGACACGGACTGAACGGTTTGATCCACGCCCGAGACACCTCGGCCGGGCCTGGTCCACGGTCGAGACCCCTTGGCCTGACTCGAGACGTCTGCTGGAGCTGCCGTCTCGTGATACTCCGAGGTGTCTCGGCGGACGGAGCGGCGCTTCCGCAGCGGAAGCAATTCCATAGGGCGCGCAGCCCCTTCCTGGAGGTCCCTCAGGCCCCCAACCGCATCCACGCAGTGCCCCGGGCGCGAAGGCCCAGGACGATCCCGCGGCCGAGCATCGAGATGCCATACACACCCCACAACCAGACCAGGGAACGACCGCTCACGTCGACCCACACGGCAAAGGGCAGGTACGCCAGCGTCACGAGCGCCCCGGCGATGGCGAGATACTTCGTGTCGCCGGCACCGATCAACACCCCGTCGAGGACGAACACCACCCCGGACAGCGGCAACAGCACGATGAGGACGAACAGCACCGTCGCGACGAGCCGGCGTACCTCTTCATCGGTCGTGAAGATCAGCGGAATCCACGGGCGGGCGATCAGGAACACGATGCCCAGCACGACCCCGAACCCGACGCCCCAGCGGACCATCATGGCGGTGAGCCGGCGTACCATCCCGGCATCCCCCGCCCCCAGATAACGCCCCACGATCGCCTGGGCCGCGATCGCGATCGCATCGAGCGCGAAGGCCAGGAACATCCACAGCGAGTTGATGACCTGATGGGCGGCCAGCCCGACGGTGCCGAGGTGCGTCGCGACCACGGTGGTAGCGGTGATGGAGACCTGGAGGGCGAGGGTGCGCAGGATGAGCCAGACCCCCGAGCGAGCCGCCGCCAACACGCCTCCGGGCCGGAAGCGCACCTCCGCCCCCTCGCGCCGTGCGCTCCGAGCCACGATGATCACGAGCAGCGCGGCGGCGCCGGCCTGGGACACGACAGTCCCCAGGGCGGCCCCCGCGATGCCGAGCCCGAGGCCATAGACGAGCGTGGCGTTGAGCGCGATGTTGGTTAGGTTGAGCGCGATGGCGACCTTGAGTGGGGTCTTCGTGTCCTGCAGGCCGCGGAGTACGCCCGTCGAGGCCAGCATCATCAGCAGGAACGGGAAGCCGAACGAGGCGATGCGCAGATAGGTCGCGGCCTCGGCGGCCACTTCGGGCGAGGGCCCATAGAGCCCGATCAGCGGGTCCAACCCGAGCTGGAGCCCGATCACGATCACAACACCGAGCAGCCCGCCCAGAATGATCCCGTCGATGCCGCCGGTCAGGGCGGCGCGCCGGTTGCCGGCGCCGAGCTGCCGCGCGACGGTCGCGGTCGTGCCATAGGCGAGGAAGATGCACAGCCCGGCGATGATCCCGATGATGTTGCCGGCGATGCCCAGACCGGCGAGCTGGATCGTGCCGAGGTGCCCGATGAACGCCGAGTCGGCGAGCAGCAGCAGCGGCTCCGACACCAGGGTCGCGAACGCCGGGATCGCCAGGGCCAACACCTCACGGCGATGATCACGGTGATCGGGCTCGGGCATGGGCTCACCCTAGGCGCTACTCCGCTTCCATCGCCTTCTGCTGGCGCTCGTGCAGGCGCCAGACCATGGGCGTGAGGATGAGCTGCATGGCCAGCTCCATCTTCCCGCCCGGGCAGACGATGGTGTTGGGCCGCGACATGAACGAGTCGTGGAGCATCGACAACAGATAGGGGAAGTCGATGCCCCGCGGGTTGTTGAACCGGATGACGAGCATCGACTCATCGGCCGTCGGCACGGTCCGCGCGATGAACGGGTTGGACGTGTCGACCACGGGCACACGCTGGAAGTTGATGTGGGTCTTGGAGAACTGCGGACACATGTACGCCAGATAGTCCGGCATCCGCCGTAGGATCGTCTCGGTCACGGCCTCGGTCGAATAGCCCCGCATTGACTTGTCGCGATGCAGTTTCTGGATCCACTCGAGGTTGATCACCGGCACGACGCCGATGAGCAGGTCGGCATGCCGGGCGAGGTTGATGCCATCGGCCTCGACCGCGCCGTGCAGTCCCTCATAGAAGAGGAAGTCCGTGCCCTGCTCGATGTCCTCCCAGGGGGTGAACGTCCCGGGCGGCTGCTTGTAGGGCGCGGCCTCGACCTCGTCGTGCAGGTATTTCCGGGTGCGCCCGGAGCCGGTGCGGGCGTACGAATCGAAGAGCGCATCCAGCTCACCGAAGAGGTTGGCCTCGGGCCCGAAGTGACTGAGCATCCGGTGCTCGGCCTGAGCCCTGGCCATCTCCACCTTCATCTCGGCCCGGTCCCAGCGATGGAACGAGTCCCCCTCGACAGTCGCCGCGACGATGCCCTCGCGGTGGAAGATCTGCTGAAACGTGCGGCTGACCGTGCTCGTGCCGGCGCCCGACGAACCGGTCGCGACGATGATCGGATGGCGCTGGGACATGGGCGTACCCTCTCGAAATCTTGGAACTCAGGCCGTGCGGAACAACCCGCGGGTGCCATAGAGCGGCAGGTCGGCCTCGGTGGGGGTGGTGTCGAGGACGGGCTCGCGGTGGTACGCCTCGATGCGCTCCACCTCGTCCGCATCGCCGAAGATCAGACCGACGCGCTGGTGGATGTCGTCCGGCTGCACGTCGAGGATGCGACGGCAGCCGTTGGAGGCCCGGCCCCCGGCCTGTTCGATGAGGTACGCGAGCGGGTTCGCCTCATAGAGCAACCGCAGCCGACCGCCCTCGGCCGCGTTCTTGCGGTCCTGGGGATAGAGATAGACGCCACCGCGCATCAGGATGCGATGGGCCTCGCCCACGGGGGCCGCAGTCCAGCGCATGTTGAAGTTGGTTCGGCGGGGGCCGCTCGCCCCGGCCAGGCACTCCTCGACATAACGACGCACGGCCGGCTGCCAATAGCGCGCGTTCGACGAGTTGATGGCGAATTCGTTCGGCGAGGCCGGGATGCGGATGTCGGGGTGGGTCAGGATGAACTCGCCCAGGGTGGGTTCGAGGGTGAAGCCGTGCACACCCCGTCCGACGCTGAGGACGATCATGGTCGACGGGCCATACACGGCATACCCCGCGCACACCTGCTCCGTGCCCGGCTGCAGGAAGTCCTCCGGCGTGGGGCGCTCGCCCGGATTCGGGGCGCGCAGGATCGAGAACACCGACCCGACCGTGCTGTTGATGTCGATATTGCAGGAGCCGTTGAGTGGGTCGAAGCACAGCAGATATTTTCCCCGCGGATAGGGGTCCGGGATCGCGTACGGCTCAGGGAGCTCCTCGGTGATCATGCCGGCCACTTCTCCGCCCCACTCCGTCGCGCGCAGCACCAGGCCGGTCGCGTCGGAATCGAGACGATGGCGGGCGTCCTCGTGGGCGTCCGGGGAATTCGGGGCGTCCGGGTCGCGATCGAAGGGCGCGCGCGCGAGGCGTACGCCGATCTGCTTGACCGACAGCGCGAGGTCGATGATCAGGCTGTTCAGGTCGCCCACGGCCGTGGGGTGGCTGCGCCGCTCTTCGATGAGGAACTGGGTGAGGGTGGACTTCTTCGTCAGCACGGGAACCTCCCTGGATGGTTGCGTGCTCGGGGGGAGTCCAGAAAACCTTGTCGGCCCGGGGTGATGCCTCACCCCAGCGGGTGGTTGAGGGGTGAAATTCGTCACCACCCAGGACCCGCCCTTCGAGACGGCCGCGGGCGGCCTCCTCAGGGACCGATGGCTGAGGAGGGAGCGCCAGCGACCGTCTCGAAGCCACTCAGCCACTAGCCTGACGTCCATGACCGAGCCCGGAACGCCACGTGCAATTCGCACGATTCTCGTCGACGACCACGAGATGGTGCTCTATGGGCTGCAGGCGATGCTGACGCACTTTCCCGAGGACGTGTCGGTCGTGGCGACGGCGACGACCGAGAAGAAGGCCCTCGCCGCCGTCGCCGAACACGAGCCGGATCTGGTCCTGTGTGACGTCCGGATCGGGCGTGGCAGCGGGATCGACCTCGTCGCCGCGTGGCAGAAGGAACGGCCCGACCTCAAGGTCGTGCTCCTGACGGCTTATGAGGACGAGCACTATCTCTTCCAGGCGCTGCGCGCGGGGGCGGCGGGTTATATCCTCAAGCGGATCGACGCCCACGAGCTGGTGCGCCACCTGCATCGGGTGATGGAGGGTGATGTCGTGATCGACTCGGCGCTCGCCGGGCGGGTCGCGATGTCGGCGGCGCGGATGACCGCGGGGGAGTACTGGCCCGGCTCCGATCGCGGTCTCACCCAACGCGAGTCCGAGGTATTGCAACTGCTTGTCGACGGGCTCTCCAACAAGGCCATCGCCCAGCGGCTGGTGATCAGCGAGGACACCGTCAAGACCCACATCCGCGGCCTCTATCGCAAACTCGAGGTCTCCGATCGCGGTGGTGCCGTGGCGGTGGCGTTGCGGGAGGGGCTTTTCCGATGAGGTACGCCGCTGAGGCCGCGTTCTCGGCATCTGAGGGTGATCGGTCGTGGTGAACACTCTGCCCCTGGTGCAACTGCTGACGGGCACGGCCACCCCCGTGTGGGGCGTCGTGGCTCGCGAATGGGCGCGGGTGTTGGAAGCGACGGGCGCGATCGTGTTCCTGTTCGACGGGCCCGACCTGCGGGTCGGCGGGGCGTTCCCGAGTCGGGCGGTCCCGGAGAAGCGGTTACGCGTACCCGCCGGTCAGGGCCTCGTCGGACAGGTCGCCGTGATGGGGCATGCGATTCACATGGCCGCCGATTCGCCCCGGAGCCCGGACCTGCGGCAGCTGCTGGGGCTGGGGGAGACCGGCTCGGTCGCCCGGGTCTGCCTGCCCGCGCGGTCGCTGGACGGGCAGACCCGCGCGGTCGTGGCCGTGCATCGGCAGGAACCGTTCTCCGGTGAGGACCTCAGCCGCTGGCAGCCCGTCGCCGACCTGATCGGGCTGCGGCTGCAGGCGGAGCAGCTGCGCGATGCGGTCGATGCGCACCACGGCGAACGCGACCGGCTGATCGCCCAGGCCATCTCCGCGCAGGAGGCCGAGCGGCGGCGGATCGCCTTCGACCTGCATGACGGGGTGACCACCGCCCTGGCGTCGATGTCGTTCCATCTCAATGCGGCGGAGTTGTCGCTGGGCCGCGGGAAGGTGGCCTGCGAGGGCGGCTCAGCGCTCGACCAGGTCGGCGTACAAATCGGAGCTGCCAAGGCTCTTCTCGACCTCGCGTACGCCGAAACCCGCGCCGCGATCACCGGATTGCACTCCCTCGTGCTCGACGATCACGGGCTCGTGGCAGCCGTGGAAACGCTGGTGGAGACGGCGCCCGACACGGTGATCGAGTTGCGCGCCGATGACGAGTCGGCGTTCGAGGACGTGTCGAACCATGCGGCTGCGGCGTTGTTCCGGATCGCGCAGGAGACGATCAGCAATGCGATCCGGCATGCGGAGGCCGCCAAGGTCGTCGTAACCCTGGAGCGCACCGAGAACGCGGTCGTGCTCTCCACCACCGACGACGGCATCGGGTTCGACCCCCGGGCGAGACTCCCGGGCCAGGAGTGGTCGTCGTCCCAGCCCGACCACTTCGGCCTGACCTCGATCGCCGAGCGGTGCGCGCTCATCGGGGCATCCCTGCAGATCGATTCCAATCCCGGCCGCGGGACCTCCGTCACTGTCGAACTGCCCATGCCGCAGGGGTGAGGGGCCGCGTTCGCTTGGTGACACGTCCGGCGCGATCCCTTGCCAAGGGCCCGGGCACGCTCGATCCTTGGATAATCACGGTTGATTCGTGACAATGACGTCTTGTTTCAAGGAGTTTCGATGACTGCTGACGTAAAGGTCGCCCTCTTCGGACCGGCCGCCGATTTCTGGCGCGGCGCCCTGCCCCACCGAATCGTGATGGAAAACGTGACCGAGGGTGACGACGCCAATGTCTGGGTCGTCGACGCGGAAGAGGTGCCGACCCAGGCGCCGGACGGCTGTCATGTGGTGGTGTTCGCGCTCGGCACGACCTATGAGAGCGAGCTGCCGAACCTCTGGGAGACCGTCGAGACCCCGGAGCGCTGGGTCCCGGCGATGTATGCCGCGCTGGCCGAAGGCCGCGATCTCGTGGCGGCCATGAAGATCGGCGGGCCCACCCCGATCCGGCTCGACGGCAAGGATCCCCAGCTCAAGAAGATCGTCACCCCCCGCAACGTGGCGGCCAACCCGAACGCGAAGCCGGGCCCCGGCCTGAAGCCGAAGGTGGCTGCGGCGGACGAGGGTGCCGCAGCGAAGAAGGCCCCCGCGAAGAAGGCAGCCAAGAAGGCTCCGGCCAAGAAGGCCGCTGCGAAGAAGGCTCCCGCCAAGAAGGCCGCGACCAAAAAGACCGCCAAATAGGTCAACCCACTTGGTCAACCCACTGCCCGGAAGGCATGTTCGCCGGTCAATCCGGGCTCGGTGACATGGGCCAGCAGCAGCTCAGCCACACGGCTGGGCTGCTGGCCCGTGCACAGGTGCCAGGGGCGCCGCATGGGCGTACCCCTCTGCCGGATCTCCACCAGCTCACCCCGCGCCAGATCGCGGCGCACCGCGTCGAGATGCACGAGCGTCACGCCCAGCCCTGAGCGGGCGGCGGCGAGGCAGGCGCCCTGGGTTCCCAGGGTGAGTACGCCCGGCTGGGGCTCCAATCGCGTGAGCAGTCCGAGTGCGGTTTCGCGCGTCCCCGAACCGCGCCCGCGCAGGAGCCAGACCGCATCGTTGCGAGCTCCGGGGGCGCCGACGACGATCAGGGAATTCTCCCGGGTCGCGCGGCTGACGAAACCGGATCCGCGCGGCGGCCGCCCGGCGAGCACGACATCGAGTTCGTGATGTCCCAGCCGGACGAACAACTCATCGCGGGGCTCCACCGCGATCGCGAGCTCCACCCCCGGATGGGCCCGGGCGAACGAGGCCAACAGCCCGGGCAGCAAGGTCTCGGCCGCCGTCTCGACCACCCCCAGGCGCAGGCGTGACGTCTCGGCGTCCCGCACGGCCTCCCGCGCGGTGGTGACCAGCCCCAGCAACGTCCGGCAGTGCTCCGCGAACACCAGCCCGGCCTCGGTCGGCACGACACCGCGGCCGGCCTTGCTGAACAACTTGGTCCCGAGCTCGTTCTCCAGCACGGACACGGCCGCCGAGACTGCGGGGGCGGTGACGTGCAGCAGGTCCGCCGCCGCGGCGACACCCCCGAATTCCACGACCGCCAGGAAGGTCCGCAAACGGGACCAGGTGAGCGCGGCCGGCACGTCGGGCGGGCCGGCGTACTCATCGAGAAAGTCGGGGAGCATGCCGCAAGCGAACCACACGCTTAATCGATCGATGAAGCATCCCAGCAATTCATTCCATTGTCGGTTGATCGCGCTGCCCGCACGATGGTCCCAACGCACGAACCACACGAGGGGATCACCACCATGGCGAACGCCGAATCGGGACCGGGCCGCTGGGATCCGGGAGTCCAGAGCTATGCGGGCATGGGCTATTGGAATCCGGACTATGTGCCGAAGGACACCGACGTGCTCGCGGTCTTCCGCGTCACCCCGCAGGACGGCGTCGACCCGATCGAGGCCGCGGCCGCCGTCGCCGGTGAGTCGTCGACCGCTACCTGGACCGTCGTCTGGACCGACCGGCTGACCGCCAACTCCCACTATCAGGCCAAGGCCTATCGCTGCGAGGAAGTGCCGGGCCGCCCGGGCGAATATTTCGCCTATATCGCCTATGACATCGACCTGTTCGAGGAGGCGTCGATCGCCAACCTCACGTCGTCGATCATCGGCAACGTCTTCGGCTTCAAGCCGCTCAAGGCCCTCCGCCTCGAGGACATGCGCATCCCGGTGACCTATGTGAAGACCTTCCAGGGCCCGGCCCACGGCATCGTGATGGAGCGCGAGCACCTCAACAAGTTCGGTCGCCCGATCCTCGGCGCCACCGTCAAGCCGAAGCTCGGCCTGTCGGCCCGCAACTACGGCCGCGTGATCTATGAGGCCTGCAAGGGCGGCCTCGACTTCACCAAGGACGACGAGAACATCAACTCGCAGCCGTTCATGCGCTGGCGCGACCGCTTCCTCTTCTCGATGGAGGGCGTCAACAAGGCGATGGCCGAGACGGGCGAGATCAAGGGGCACTACCTCAACATCACCGCCGGCACCATGGAGGAGATGTATGAGCGCGCCGAGTTCGCCCGCGACCTCGGCTCCGTCATCGTGATGATCGACCTGACCATCGGCTACACGGCGATCCAGTCGATGGCGAACTGGTGCCGCAAGAACGGCGTACTCCTCCATCTCCACCGCGCCGGCCACTCCACCTATACGCGGCAGAAGACGCATGGCGTGAGCTTCCGGGTGATTTCCAAGTGGGTACGCCTCATGGGCGTCGACCATGTCCACGCCGGCACGGTCGTCGGCAAGCTCGAGGGCGATCCCGCCACCACGCGCGGGTTCTATGACACGCTGCGCCTCGATCACGTGCCGACCAATCCCGCCAACGGCATCTTCTTCGACCAGGACTGGGCGAGCATGCCCGGCGTCATGCCGGTCGCGTCCGGTGGCATCCACGCCGGCCAGATGCACCAGCTCATCGACCTGTTCGGGGACGATGTGATCCTGCAGTTCGGTGGCGGCACCATCGGCCACCCGCTCGGCATCGCCGCCGGCGCCGAGGCCAACCGCGTCGCCTGCGAGGTCATGGTCAAGGCCCGCAACGAGGGTCGCGACTTCGTCAACGAAGGGCCCGAGATCCTGAAGGCCGCCGCCAAGTGGAACCGTCCCCTCGACGTCGCGCTCGCGACCTGGGGCGACATCACCTTCGACTACACCTCCACCGACGCCCCCGATGTCGCGCCGCTCGCGACCGCCAGCGTCTGATCCCGCTGCTCGGAAAGGAACACAGACATGATCCTGCGTCACGGCACCTTCGCCCACCTGCCCGACCTGACCGACGAGGAGATCGCGCTCCAGGTCTCCTACGCCCTCGACAACGAGTGGCCCGTATCCGTCGAATACACCGACGATCCCCACCCGCGGAACGTGTATTGGGAGATGTGGGGCCTGCCCCTGTTCGACCTCGACGAGCCGGACGGCGTCATGGCGGAAATCAACGAATGCCGCGCGGCATTCCCGAATCACTACGTGCGCGTCAACGCCTACGACGCCGCGCTCGGCCGCCAGACCACGGCGCTGTCGTTCCTCGTCCAGCGCCCGGCCAACGAGCCCGGCTTCATCCTCACCCGCACCGAGCTGGGTGGGCGCGCGCAGAACTACGGCGTCCAGTCGTACGCCACCACCAGGCCCGCCGACGCCCGCTATGGCTCCAACGGGAACGGGGCGAACGGCAACGGCAACGGATCGCACGCGTGACCCAAAAATCCGGCTTCGGTTTCTATCGACCCGGTGCCCCTGCTGCGGCGGGGGTGCCGGGTTCGGGTACGCCCGCTGCGGCTCCCGAACCCGAGTCGACCGAGCCGGCGTACCTCTCCGCCGATGCCGAGATCGACCTCGCCCACGACGACGTCGCGACGAAGGTCAACGAGACTCTGGCCAGGCTGGATGCCGAGCTGATCGGGCTTGCCTCGGTGAAGCAGCGGGTACGCGAGATCGCGTCGCTGCTGCTCGTCGACCGGGCGCGGGAGCGGTTCGGGCTGGCGACGTCGAAGCCCACGCTGCACATGTCGTTCACCGGTGGCCCGGGCACAGGCAAGACCACGGTGGCGATGCGGATGGCGGAGATCCTGCACACGCTGGGATACCTCCGGAACCCGAAGGTCCACGCCGTCACCCGCGACGATCTCGTCGGCCAGTTCATCGGTCACACTGCGCCGAAAACCAAGGAGGCCATCGCCAAGGCCGCGGGGGGCGTGCTGTTCATCGACGAGGCGTACTACCTGTTCCGGGCCGAGAACGAGCGCGACTATGGCCAGGAGGCCATCGAGATCCTGCTCACCGAGATGGAGAACGAGCGGGGTTCGCTGGTCGTGATCTTCGCCGGGTATGCCGATCGCATGGGCGACCTCTTCGCCGCCAACCCGGGCCTGTCCTCGCGCGTGCCGCATCACATCGAGTTCGCCGACTATGCCCATGACGAGCTCATGGAGATCGCGGAGCTGATGGTGGCCAAGGAGAACTTCGTGTTCGACGAGCCGGCGCGGGGGGCGTTCGATGAATACCTCACCTTGCGCATGGCGAAGCCCAACTTCTCCAATGCCCGCAGCGTCCGCAATGCCATCGAGCGCACCCGGCTCCGGCAGGCCCGGCGCCTGGTCGCCCTCGACCGGCCCATCACCAAGGCCGACCTGATGACGCTCACTGCGGATGACGTGCGTGGCAGCAGCCACTTCGGGTGAGCTGCAGGTCCGGATCGCCGAACCAGCCGGTGATCAGCTCGAGCAGGTGGATCGCCTTGGCGGCGTGCTGGGGCCTCCAGCCGCCCTGTGTGTTCCGATAGTCGGGATCCATGACGAGGGCGCGCAGGAGTTCGTAAGCAGGCGGCGCATCGGGCAACTCCGCATCGAGGTGGGGAAACACGTTCTTCAACCAACCGGCCACGCGATTGAACGAGCTCTCGTTCCCGCTGCCGAAGAATCCTTCGAGCGACTCGATGTTCACAACTCTGGCCCTGATCCCGTAGCTCATGAGTGCACCCAAGGCAGGCGCGGGTTCGTGGCCTCCGCAGCGGGAATCGGCATAGACGGTATTCATGCGAGTGATCTCGGCGGCCATTCGTTGGCGCAGGTCGGACGGGGCCACGACCTCGACCCCGGTGCCGAGGCCGAGGAGATGACGGATGGCCGACTCCGGGTGGTCGAACCGCAGCCGGATCAGGGCCCAGCCCTCGATGTCGCGCTCGGTATCCGGTGGCAGGGGCACGCTCGTGCGGGCTTCGCCCAGTGTGGGGAGGAGCGGCTCGACCCTCGGCGAGAGGCGGACGTGCACGAAATATTCGGGGATCGAGGCGAGGAACGCCGCCCGGTGAGCAGCCCATTCCCGGGCCAGGTCGAAGTCCGCGGGCCGGTCGAATCGCCTGTCGAGCAGGGTGATGGCCTCGACCCGGGAGCGGGCCTTCGCCAATGTCGAGACGGCTCTGGCCGCGCACGACCTGGACTTCTCCCACGTCCTCCAGCTCCGGACCTATGTCGTCGGCATCGACTTCGAGAAGCTCGGGATCATCGGCCAGTCCGTGGGCAGCCGCTGCCGTGCCACGCCGCCGACCCAGACCGTCATCGGCGTCGCGGGTATTGCCATGCCCGACATCCTGTTCGAGGTGGAAGCGGTGGCGGCTCGTGCCTCAGGCTGTTGAACAGGTCCGGAAGTGGCTCCAAAATGGCTCCATGACGAATGTGCAGATCAAGGATGTGCCTGAGGCAACCCACGCGGTTCTGCGCAGGCGCGCTGCTGCCGCGGGGCAGTCCCTGCAGGAATATTTGCGATCGAGACTCATCGCCGAGGCCGAGCAGCCGACAGTTCACGAGGTGTTGGAAAGAGCGGGCGCGCGTCGCGGCGCCACTTTGAGTCTCCACGAAGCGGCTCGGATGGTCCGGGAGGAACGTGATAGTCGTTGACGCCAGCGTGCTGGCCGTGGCGCTGGTCGATGAGGGATCCCATGGGGCGCTTGCCCGTCGACGGCTGACAGGGGAGCGTCTTGCGGCACCTCACCTGATCGATATCGAGCTGGCCTCTGTCTGGCGCGGGTTGGTTCTCGGCGGACGTCTGGGCGAGGATTCGATGACCTGAGCGACCTGCCACTGGAACGCGCCCGACACCAAGGGCTCCTCGCTCGATGCTGGGAACTCCGGCACAATCTGACCATTTACGACGCGAGTTATGTCGCGCTTGCAGAAGCCCTGGACTGCGTATTGGTCACTGCGGACCTCCGGTTGAAGAAGGCGGCTGGCCCGCGCTGCGAGATTGAGGTGCTGGAGATCGGTGGCTGAGCCGACTCACCGTGGGTCGACGGAGAGCCGCGATAGCCTCAGGGCGTTGCCCAGCGAAGGAGCTGACATGGATGTGAACGCGATTGACCGGCAGGC
>CAZEVN010000013.1:17344-20919 GCA_964515145.1 uncultured Enemella sp. | reverse complement strand
GGGCGTTGCCCAGCGAAGGAGCTGACATGGATGTGAACGCGATTGACCGGCAGGCCTTGGCGACTGCAGCGGAGTGGGCCCGAGCGGCGTACGCGGATTTCGAGGCCGCCGGGCTGAAGCTCGACATCACCCGGGGCAAGCCGTCTGCCGAGCAGTTGGACCTGTCCGAACCCATGCTCACGGCCCTGCAGCCCGGCGACCACACGGCCTCGGGCGTGGATGTCCGCAACTATGGGCCGCCGGCTCCGGGCCTGACGGAGCTGCGGGAGATCTTTGCGCCTCTCGTCGGCGTCCCCGTCGACCAGTTGGTTGCTCGCGACAATGCCAGCCTGTCGTTGATGCATCAGTGCGTCGCGATGTCGTTCTTCCATGCCCTGCCCGGCGGGCGGGACGCCTGGGGCGGGAAGCCGGTGAAGTTCCTCGCGCCGGCGCCCGGCTATGACCGGCACTTCGCCGTTTCGGTCGAGCTCGGCGTAGAACTGATCACCGTCCAGATGACCGATGACGGGCCCGATATAGACGCGGTCGAGGAGCTCGTGCGCTCCGACGACAGCATCAAGGGCATGTGGTGCGTACCCAAATATTCCAACCCGACCGGCGCCACCTATTCCGACGAGACCGTACGCCGGCTCGCAGCGATGGAGACGGCCGCGGATGACTTCCGGATCTATTGGGACAACGCGTATGCCGTGCACCACCTGACCGACGATCACGGCGAACTCGCCGACATCCTCGAAGCCTGTGCGGCGGCCGGCAATCCCGACCGGGCGTTCGTGTTCGCCTCGACCTCGAAGGTCACCTTCGCGGGAGGAGGGGTGTCGTTCTTCGGCTCATCGCCGGCCAACGTGGAGTGGTATCTCGCGCGCGACCTCGTCCGCGCCATCGGCCCCGACAAGGTGAATCAGCTCCGCCACGTGCGGTTCTTCGGGGATACCGCCGGCGTCGAGGCCCACATGCGGAAGCATGCGGAGATCATCGCGCCCAAGTTCGGGGCCGTCCGGAACGCACTCGTCCACGACCTCGGCCCGCTCGGCATCGCCGAGTGGACCGACCCCAAGGGCGGCTATTTCGTGTCGCTCGACCTCGTGCCGGGCACGGCGAAGCGGGTGGTCGAACTGGCCAAGGCCGTCGGCGTGGCTCTGACCCCGGCCGGTGCGACCTATCCCTATGGCAACGATCCGGACGATGCCAACCTCCGCATCGCCCCGACCCTGCCGCCTCTCGGCGAGGTCAAGCGCGCCATGAAGGTGCTCACCACCTGCGTCATCCTGGCGACAGTGGAGACCCTGGACTGAGCCTGATTTCCACAGCCTGTGGACAGCCCCGGGGATAACTCACACGGCTGTAATACCGACCTCATAAGTCCGGATTTCGCAAGCGGAAACTTCCTCTTTGCCAGTCTTTGCGAGCGATCCGGGTGAGAGTGGACTATGCCGACCCTCTTCGACCTCACCAAACCGATCATGGTCGCGCCCATGGCGGGCGGTCCCTCGACACCCGAACTCGTGAGCGCGGCGAGTGCTGCCGGAGCCCTCGGATTCCTGGCCGCGGGCTATCGCTCCGTGGCCGACCTCATGGACCGGATCACCGAGACCCGCGCGTCCTCCGGACTGTTCGGGGTCAATCTCTTCGTCCCCGAGGACGACCAGGGCGACCTCGATGCCGTTCGCGATTACCGCGACGAGCTCCGACCGCTGGCCGAGCAGCTGGGCGTACCCGACCTCCCCGAACCGACTCCCGATGACGATGCCTTCGACGCCAAGATGGAGGCGCTGCTCGATGACCCGGTGCCGTTCGTGTCGTTCACGTTCGGTTGCCCGGACCCCACGCTGGTACGCCGGCTCCGCGACCGCGGCACGACTGTTCTCGCGACAGTCACCTGCGTCGACGACGCGGGCCGGGCCGAAGCGGCGGGCGTCGACGCGCTCATCGTCCAGGGCCCCGAGGCTGGCGGCCATCGGGCGACGTTCGCCTGCGCGTCCGAACCCGGGACCACCTCCCTCGGCCAGCTCGTCACCGAGGTCAAGCTCGCCAGCGAACTCCCGCTGGTCGCCACGGGAGGGCTGGCATCGCCGATCATGGTCGCCTCGGCCCTCAGGATCGCCGATGCCGTTCAGGTGGGGACCGCGTTCCTTCTCGCCGACGAGGCCGGCACCTCCGCCGCCCACCGGGCCGCCCTCGTTGACCCGGCCTTCACCGAGACCGCGGTGACACGCGCGTTCTCCGGCCGTCCGGCGCGTGGGCTCCACAACAGGTTCATGGACGAATACGGGCCGACCGCCCCGCCGGCGTACCCCGGCGTCAACCAGGTCACCACGCCCATCCGCCGGGCCGCGGCGGCGGCGGGCGACCTGCAGCACCTCCATCTGTGGGCGGGCACCGGGTGGCAGGAGGCCCGACCGGGACCTGCCGCGGAGATCGTGGATCGATTGCTCGGCTAACGTCGGGGCGTGGCTTTCACGATTCCCGACCGGCTCGTGCCCCCGCTGCTGCGGGCTGCGCGGTTCAACCATGTCTTCGTTTCCGAGGAGAACGCGCGCAAGCACGTGGCGAACCTGGCCGCGCGCCCCGCGGCTTACGGCCCGCCCTCCTGGTTCCGCGAGGACGTCACCGTCGTCGCCGGCCGCCGCAACGGCTGGCCGATCTATCGAATCACCCCGAGGGAGCGTGAGCCGCGCGGCTGCGTGGTGTACGCCCACGGCGGCGGCTGGGTCAACGAGATCCACCCCGAACACTGGCGCCTCATCGGCTCGATCGCTGCGCGGGCCGGGGCCACGGTGATCGTGCCGATCTATCCGCTGATCCCGTTCGGGACGGCCGAGGTCGTGATCGGTGAGATGGTCGACCTGGTGCGGGAGTGCCGCTCCGAGTTCGGCACCGTCGTGCTTGCCGGCGACTCCGCGGGAGGCCAGATCTCGCTGTCGACCGCGCTGGAGCTGCGGGACCGGCATGGCGAGACGCTGCCCCTCACCACACTCATCTCTCCGGCCCTCGACCTGAGCTGGAGCAATCCGGAGATCCCGGAGGTCCAGCCCAACGACCCGTGGCTCGCGAGACCGGGCGGACAGTACTTCTCCGAAATCTGGCGCGGCGACCTGCCGGTGACCGATCAGCGGGTCAGCCCGGTGATGGGCGACCTGCGCGGACTCGGGCGACTGCTCGTGTACGCCGGGACGTACGACATCCTTGCCCCCGACGCCCGGCTCCTGATCCAACGAGCCCGGGATGCGCGCGTGGAATTCGACTTCTATGAGGCAGCCGGGCAGGTGCACGTCTATCCGTTCATTCCGACCAGCACGGGACGCAAGGCACGGCGTACGCTGATTGATCGCCTGGGTAGCGTATGCCGGAGCGAACCGGGCTAATATCTCTGCGACGAGGCGCCCCGTCCGGACGGTCCGGATCCGTGGCCGCCCCACAAGGGAGCAGACCATGGAACCGAACTATCACATTTGGCTCATCATCCCCGGCGTGCTGGGATTCCTCCTGGTGTTCTTCACTCCGATCATGATGATGATGGCCGAGGCGAGGCGCCACCGCGACAACCCGCGCCAGATCAACAAGCACTGAGGTGT
>CAZEVN010000013.1:12912-17244 GCA_964515145.1 uncultured Enemella sp. | reverse complement strand
CAGGGCGTCCGGGCAAGAGAAGGAGAGCGCGATGCGCGCAGTTGTGTTCGAAGCCTTCAAGACGTTTCCGACGCTGAAGGAGGTCGACAAGCCGGTTCCCGGGCCGGGCGAGGTCCTCCTCAAGGTCGCAGGCGCAGGTGCTTGTCACTCCGACGTCGGTGTCTTCCACGATTTCGAGTCGGATCCGACCGGTCTCATGACGCCCCCGTTCATCCTTGGTCACGAGACCTCCGGCTGGGTCGAGGAATCCGGCCCCGGTGTCACGGGCTTCACCAAGGGTGACGCCTATCTCGTCTATGGCCCCATCGGCTGCAACCGCTGCCCGGCCTGCTCGCGCGGCCAGGACACCTATTGCGCCCAGCCCCAGGAAGTCGGCTATCTCGCCGCTGGTCTGGGCCGTGACGGCGGCATGGCCGAATATATGACCGTTCCGGCCCGCAACCTGATCCCGCTCGGCGATGCCGATCCGATCACCGCTGCGCCGCTCGCCGACGCCGGCCTGACCCCTTATCACGCCATCAAGCGCGCCATGCCCTATCTGACCGGTGGCGGCAAGACCGCGCTGGTCATCGGTCTCGGCGGCCTGGGCCTCGTGGGCGTGCAGATCCTGAAGGCGATCACGGGCGCCAAGATCATCGCCACCGACATGAAGCCCGATGCCATGGCCGAGGCTGAGAAGTTCGGTGCGGTCACCGTGCCCGGCGGCGAGAACCAGGTCGCCGAGATCCGTGCCCTGACCGACGGTGGCCGCGGCGTGGACGCCGTATTCGACTTCGTCGGCGTCGACTCGACGCTGGCCGTGTCGGCAGGCACCGTGGCCCAGCTCGGCTCGGTCACCGTGCTCGGCATCTCGGGTGGCACCTATCCCTGGAACTTCTTCGGCGTTCCCTATGAGGTCAACTTCTCGTCGACCTATTGGGGCACCATCGAGGAGCTGCACGAGGTCGTCGCCCTCTATCGCGACGGTCACATCGTCCCGGCCATCGAGCGATACACGATGGATCAGGCGCTCGAGGCCTATGAGAAGCTGCGCGACGGCAAGCTCGACGCCCGCGCGGTGGTTGTGCCGCACGGCGAGTGATCCCGGGCTGACCCGGACAACACAGTCGGACGCCTGCTCCCTCGGGGGCAGGCGTTCGGTGATTCCCGGGGACTCATAGGCTGGCGCGATGATCGAGATCGAGGCCAGTCGGCCCTATGCCCTGGTGATCCACGGTGGGGCCGGTGGGCCCAAAACCGATGGGGCCGCCGAGAGGCTGGCGAGCTATCACGCGGGTCTGCGCGCCGCCTATGAAGCCGGTGAGGAAGTGCTCGCCGATGGCGGCCCGGCGCTGGAGGCGGTGATTGCCGCGGTGCAGGCCCTGGAGGACGATCCGATCTTCAACGCCGGTCGCGGTGCGGTCCTGAGTGCGGACGGCCGGGCCGAACTCGATGCCTCGGTTATGAGCGGTGACGGTCGGGCGGGGGCGGTCGCGGTTTCAAGGCATGCTCGGCACCCCGTCGACCTGGCGAGGGCGGTCATGGAGCGTACGCCCCACCTCCTCCTCGTCGACCCACCGCGAGCACTGCTCGAGGAGTGGGGCATCGAGCAGGCGGGCCAGGACTGGTTCGTCACTGCGCCCAGGGTCGCGCAGCTGCGCGAGCTGCAGAACCGCAATGCCCACATCACTCACGGCACGGTGGGGGCGGTCGCGCGCGACGCCACCGGCAGGCTCGCCGCAGCCACCTCAACCGGCGGCATGGCCAACAAGGCCAACGGGCGCGTCGGCGACACCCCAATCCTCGGCGCGGGCACCTGGGCTCGCGACGGGGTCGTCGCAGTGTCGTGCACGGGCGTGGGTGAGGCGTTCATGCGTGGGGTGGTGGCCCATGATGTGTACGCCCGCATGGCCTATGGCGGGCTTGGCCTGGCGGCCGCGGCCGAGGCGACCGTGGCCCGTGAACTGCGGGATGCCGACGCCATGGGCGCCCTCATCGCCGTCGACGCCGACGGCCGCATCGTGGTCGCCATGAACAGCGACACCATGCTGGCCGCCTGGCGGGACGGCGATGAGATCGTGACCCGGATCTGAGCGATCAGGCAGCGTGCCGCGGCTCGTGCGGGTGCTCCTCGGTCGGCACCTCAGTCGGCACCTCGGCCGCTGACGCGGCGGCCTCCACGGGAACGCCGGCCTCCGGTGCCAGAAGTGACTTCATCTTGTCGGCGATGAGGTCGGTGGCGCGCTGGGGAGCCAGTCGCGAGAGCCGATCGAGCGTTGCTGCATCCGATCCGACGGTGGCGCGATAGACGCCCTTCTCGGTGGCCGCCAGGATCTGGAGAGCCGCCTCCTTGGCCTTGAGCATCTTCGGGGCGCCCTTGGTGACGCCGCCCGTGCGGCGCATCTGGACACCGGAGTTGGCGGTGATCTCGGTCTGGACCGCGCCGGGGAAGACGATGGTGACGGCGACGTTCGTGTCGCGCAGTTCGGCGTACAGGCCCTCGGTGAAGAGCTTCAGCGCCGCCTTGCTGGCGCCATAGATGGTCTGGCCGGGGACCGGGGCGAGGGCGCCCATGCTCGACACATTCACGATGCTGGCTTCGGGGCGCTCGAGCAGCGCCGGCAGGAACGCCTGGCACGTGTTGATGACGCCCCAGAAGTTCACGTTCATAACGCGCTCCATCACGGAGCGATCGAGTTCGGCGAAGCGGTCGAACGGCTGGATGATGCCTGCCACGTTGAGCAGGCCGTCGACCTGGCCATGGGCGGCGATGACCGCTGCGGGCAGTGCTTCGACGGCGGCGCGGTTGGTGATGTCGAGCGGGTGGATGGTGAGGCGGTCGCCGAGGTGGCGGACGCGGTCCTTCACATCTCCGAGGGGATCGCTCTGCAGATCGACTGCCGCGACGCGAGCACCGCGCGCGAGAAGCTCCAGCACCACCTCCCGGCCCATTCCGTTCGCTCCGCCCGTGACGACGAAAACCTTGTCCTGGAACTGCATGATGGCCTCCTGATCGGGTGTCCAGGAAGCATGTTACTGATGGGTAATGAACAGAAGGTGACGCGTTCCGCCAGGCGGTCACCCCGCCTTTCGGCAGGCTTATCGTTTTTGTCTGACGCTCCCTGTTGAATGAGGCCATGGTCAGCGCTTCAGCATCTGATACCCCCGCCGAGGGCGTGGCATACAGGCCCGAACTTGTCTTCGCACTTTTGTTCCGGTTGGTACGCCCTCTGGTCGACTCAGGGCGGCTCTGGATGTGGGGCTCCGGTCATATGGGTACGTGCCGGAGGAAATCAAGCTAAGTGATCTGCTCAAGCAGTACGCGCAGCAGCACGGCATATCTGTTCCAGCTTTCCCGGAAAGCAGACGCATCGATGCCCTCATGGGTGTGGGTGATCTGTTCTGCGCGGAGGCGGGGGACCCTGCGGCTGTGGTGCTGGACGCGTTGGTCGAGATCGGAGCCCGCCGAGAGGTGGTGCCTGACTCTGCACCACGCGCCTGGATCCTCGACTCGCTCAAGCGCACCCAGGAGGTGAGTCAACTACGTCAGGTTTACGGCGATCACCTCGTCGTCATCAGCGCACAGGCTGGTCGGGACACTCGCAAGACCACTTTGAAGGAGTTGATCGCTCCGAAATCACCTTCATTGACGGACGAGGAGGCGGAACGTGAGGTAGATCTGCTTCTCGATCGAGATCTCAACAGCGGTAACGGTCCGCATTGTCAGAACGTTGTGGGGACGTTCCCACTAGCTGACTGGTTTGTCTCATGTGACGACAGACCCCTGGGCTCCACCAGTCTGGAATCGGAAGTGTCACGTTTCCTTGACCTGCTGTTCGGCAGTCCGCAAGCCCGGATTCCCACAGAGGTGGAGTTCGGCATGTATCTGGCCAGTGTGGCGGCTACGCGTTCCCCAGAATTGGGCCGCAAGGTTGGGGCTGCGATTCTGGACGGCATATCGGTGAGCGCCCTTGGGGTGAACTCGCATCCTGTGAAGTCCGGTGACGCGCCCCATCTAGACCGTTCGAAGGTCGACCTCAGTCGTTTGGTGCTGGATGTCTTGCGAAGACTGAACGGTGCGGGCCACCTCAGCGGCGACCTCGGCAGATTGCTGGAGGGAGGACCAGATGAAGCCGTTCAGAATCTGCTCGAGGGGGCCCTGAAAGGATCAGACCTCACGGCTTTGACTGAGTTTCAGGTGCCCGTGCACGCCGAAATGGCGGCTCTTCTCGACGCTTTGGGCAAGGGCCGGCCGGTTGCGGGACAAAAGATCTATGTCACCGCGTATCCGTGCCATGGATGCGCCAAGCACTTGCTGCGGGCGGATCTGAGCGTGGTGTATCTCGACCCCTA
>CAZEVN010000013.1:0-12812 GCA_964515145.1 uncultured Enemella sp. | reverse complement strand
CATGTCTCCGATCTCCAAGTGCCCAAGCAGGGACGCAACGCACTCTGGAGGATGCGGGTCAAGAGGATTCATCAACTGGATTACAGTCAATGTCCAATCAGGAGGGCGAACATGGATAACGGATCTGGGCGGAGTGTGCTTGCCAGCGCGGCTGAGAGAGCGGCGTATCTTCGGGCTGCGCAGGAACGAGTGAGGCTGCTCTCTGCTGCGCAGCGACGAGACCTCGATTATCGATATGAGCGGACCAAGCAAGATGGCCAGGCGTCCTCGGGCATGCGCAAGACGTAGTCCGAGCTAAGATCGACTTCCAAGCGGGATGACCCGGTTGGCGACGGCGACGGCGGCCAGGACGAGGACGAACCCCAGCCACTGGCTCACAGCCGGGCGTTCGGCGAGGATCGCGGCGGCCAGGAGCAGGGCGATGACCGGCTGGACGAGCAGCAGTGCGGCGGTCTGCCGGGGCAGCAGCCCGGCCGACCCACGATGGATGAGCAGCCACGAGATGACCTGTCCGACGACGGCCAGGACGACCATCAGCGCCCACTGCTGCCAGGTGAGTCGCCCCAGGTGGAGCCCACTCCCCAGTGGGGACAGCAATGCGGAGGATGCACTGGCCGCGGCGGTCGCCACGCACAACTGCGTCACCGTGAGTCGAGGCTGGACCTTCCCCGCGCGGCGGGACAGATAGAGATAGGTGCCATAACATACGCCCGCAATCACGCCGGCGACGACGCCGAAGATGTAGGCACTCGACCCGGCCACCGCCGAGCCCGACCGTCCACCGGCAGCGCCCGCGGCCAGACCGCCCACGAGCCCGATGCCGATCAGCATCGCCGGGAGCGCCCACAGGAACCGTCGCCCGATCGGCTCCCGCTCGACGATCAGCGCCAGCAACGGAAGCACCAGCACCTGCACATTGATCAACACCGTCGCGATGCCGGCGCCGACCCGGAAGATGCTCTCTGTCCAGAGGATGTAGTCGACGCCCAGAGCGGCTCCGGCCGCAGCGGCGAACCACCAACCACGCGCGGCCAGGCGACCCTCCCGGCGTACCTCCGCCCACGCCATCGGCAACAGCACCACCACCGCGATCGCACACCGCAGGAACGCGGTGGTCGCGGCGTCGACGCCGGCGATCTTCACGACGATCGCCGAGAAGGACAGGCAGGCCGCGCCGGCGAGCACGAGCCCATAGGCCCGCAACGGTTGGGTGCTCATGGCCGCCCAGTGTGGCAGGCATTCGCTGGGAATGGTCCAATGGCTCATGGACTCCAGCGCCATCGAACGCATCGTTGACGAACTCGAGACCGCCGAACGCACCGCCATCGGCGTCCCCACCCTCTCCTCCCGTCCCGAAGGGCTCACCGAAGCCGACGCCTGGGCCATCGCCGGCGCCCGTGATGCGCGCCGGCTGGCCCGCGGGGAACGCCGCGTCGGCTACAAGCTCGGCTGGACCTCCTCGGCGATGCGCGAGGCCCTTGGCATCGATCAGCCCAACCACGGCTCGCTCTGGGAGGGGATGGAATGCGACGGCACCCTGTCCATGGCGTCCCGGATCCATCCGAAGGCCGAGCCCGAGTTTGCCTACCGTGCGGGGCGTACGCTCTCGGGCAACGTCACCGCCGCCGAAGTCGCGGAATCCGGCGAGTGGGCCGTGTCCCTGGAGATCGTCGATCCGCGCTGGGAGAGCTACCGGTTCGCGTTCGTCGACAACACCGCGGACTCGTCTTCGGCGGCCGGCTATCAGCTTGGGGAGTTCCATCGCTGCGTCGGTGATCCTGTCGACTTCGAGCTCACCATGCGCATCGACGGCGGCGAGGAGCGGTCGGCGACGGGCCGGGTCGTGTTTGGTTCGCCTGCGGAGAGCGTGGCGTTTCTGGTACGGCGGCTCGCCGAATCGGGCGCGTCCCTGCGCGAGGGCATGATCGTCCTGACCGGGGGTGCCACTGCGCCGGTGGACCTGGTGCAGGGCACGCGCCTCGAGGTGTGGTCGCCGCAGCTCGGTTCGTGCGAGCTCGAGGTTCGCGCATGACCGGGCCCGAGCAGTGGCGGGCCGTCGACGACTATTTCGTCGACCTGTTGGTCACCGAGGACGCGGCTCTGCGCTCGGCCCATGAGGCGGGAATCCGCGGCGATGTCCCTGCGATCGAGGTCTCCCCGACCCAGGGCCAGTTCCTTTCGATGCTGGTGCGCATCACGGGCGCACGACGCGTTCTGGAGTTGGGCACGCTTGCTGGCTACAGCGGTGTCTGGCTGGCCCGCGGCCTGCCCGAGGGTGGGCGGCTGATCACGTGCGAGTTCGAGCCGAAGCACGCAGAGATCGCTGCGGCGACCTTTGCCGCAGCCGGGGTCGCCGAGATGATCGATATCCGTCTCGGCCCGGCGCTCGACACCCTGGACGCGATGATCGCCGACGCCGACGACCCGTTCGATCTCGTGTTCATCGATGCCGACAAGAACAACTATCCGCACTATCTCGACCGCGTCCTCCAACTCTCCCGGCCCGGCACCGTGATCGTCGGCGACAACGTGGTGCGCCGGGGTGCGGTCGCCGATGCGGGCTCGACCGATCCCATGGTCAACGGCGTCCAGGCCTTCCTGGCCGCTGCCAGCACTCGCCCGGGGCTCACTACGACGGCTCTCCAAACCGTCGGCCGCAAAGGCTGGGACGGGTTCAGCATCAGTCTCGTCGAGGGCTAACCCATAAATCAGCCCTATAGGTGCATGATTTTCTCGAATAGTGAGAGGGTTCGGGGCGCACCTTGCTCGCAGCCCCGGGGGCTTGCGAGAGTCAACGCATGATCTCCCTGCTCGCGACCCGCGTTCACACATGGTCCGCCTCGCGGTTCATGTGTATGTGCGTGCGCTGACGCGAGCCCTTCGGGGCTTTTCCCCACCCGAACCCCCGATCCCGGAGACCATTCATGCCTGCCCACGCCCTGTCCCTGAACCACGTCACGCTCGATGTCCTGCGCCGCGATGTCACCGGCCGTCGCACCGGCACCCTCCGCGTCCTCGACGGCTGCTCCCTCGACGTGGCCGCCGGTGAGTCGCTCACCATCGTCGGGCCTTCGGCCTGCGGCAAGTCGACGCTCCTCGACGTCCTGGCCGGTTTCGCCCGCCCACTGGCGGGGGAGGCGTACGCCAACGGCACCCCCATCACCCGACCCGCCCTCGGGAACGGGTTCGTCGCGCCCGCGTATGGGCTCTTCCCCTGGCGCACGGCGCTGGCGAATGTCACGTTCGCGCTCGGCCTCGGGGGTACGCCCAAGGCTCGCGACGCCCGAGCCCTCGAGGCGCTCGATCTGGTCGGGCTCGTGGATCTGGCGGAATCACCGGTGGGCGAGCTCGATGCCGCCCAGAAAGTCCGGGTCTCGATCGCGAAGACGCTGGCGCACGACCCGGGCGTACTCCTGCTCGATGACCCCTTCGCCGGCCTCGACCAGGCCGATCGCCGCCCGCTGCAGGACGACATCATCCGCACTCAACGAGCTGCGGGCGCCACGCTCGTCCTTGCGACGAGCAGCATCGACGAGGCCGTGCGGATCGGCGACCGGGTGGCCGTGCTCACGCCCCGTCCGGGACGCGTCGAGGCGCTCGTCGAGGTCGACCCGCGGCATCACCTCGCGGCCGCCCATCGCGTCTGGACTGCGCTTCAGTCGGTAACGACCGAGGAGCTCCGGGCGGCCTGAGCCGGGCTGCCGCCCGGCCGTCAGTTCCGGTCGAAGCGGCTGCGGTCGATCAGCTCGTCGCCGGGGGCGTTGCGGCTGGCGTCCTTGAGCGTGATCTCACCGCGCGACTTGCGCGAGGCGCTGACGACGGCGACGCCGACCGCGGTGGTCAGCGGCACGGCCGCGACGAGACCGATCGAGCCGACGAGCGTGCGGATGATCTCGGCAGAGAACACCTCGTTCTGCAGGGTCTCGAACAGGGGGCGCTGATAGATGCTCAGCAGCAGCAGCGTGCCGAGCGAGGCGCCGGCGGTGGCGAACGCGATCGTATAAACCGTCGACGCGATGTGGTCGCGTCCGATCCGCATGGCCCGGCTGAACAGGCGCTTGCCGTCCGGATCGGTCGACGCGAGTTCCCACACGGCCGAAGCCTGCGTGATGGTGACGTCGTTGAGCACGCCCAATCCGGCGAGCATGATGCCGCACAACACCACCGAGGTCATCTGCAGGTCCGGGGCGGCGGTCGACAGGATCATGTCGTCCTCGGAGGCGACGCCGGTGAGATGGGCCCATTCGGTCGCGATCCAACCGAGGATCGCGGCGACGAACAGGCCGAACAGCGTGCCCAGGAGTGCTGTGGTTGTTCTGGCGCTGAAGCCGTGCGCGGCATACAACACGACGAACATGATCGCCGAACCACCGACCAGACCAACCATGAGCGGATTCGATCCCGCCACGAGGGCCGGGAACATGAAATACACCATGATGAAATAGGCCCAGCCGAGACCGAGGATGGCCATCAGGCCTCGCAGGCGGGCGACCAGGACGACGGCGGCGACGAAGAGCAGCGTGAAGAAGATCAGGGGGCTGCCGCGCTCGAACTCGCTGAACTGATACTGCGCCTCCATGCCCTCCATCGGGATGCGGAACAGCTTCACCTTCTGGCCCACGCTCACCCCCGACTCGAAGTCGGAGGCCTTCAGCGTGATCTCTTCGATGACCTGGCCCTTCTCGGGGCCGTCGAGCATCTCGACCGTGGCCTTGCCACAGGTCTGCTGAGCTCCGGGAGTGCTGGCCGATCCTGGGACGCCATCACAGTTGATCTCGGCCACCTGTGTGATGCGGGCGCTCTGGACCGTCAGGCCTTCGACCGAATAGGTCGAGATGTTGGGGGAGATGTGTTTCGACACGTCTCCTGGCCACATGATGATGAGCGCACCCAACGTCCAGACCGCGAGGGGGATCAGGGTGATGATCATCAGTCGCAGGGCGCGCCGCTGCCTGGCCATGTCCTGTGGGGAGGTCGGCGTGGGCGTGGTGTGGGAGTGTGACATCTGAACGTGACCTAGTCTGTGGGCGTGATCGGGTCCGAAAGCGGGCGCCAGGGGCATCCTGACTCCCCGCAACATACTCCTCTGCGACGAAAACCCGGACCCGTCGTGCCTCCCCCCGGGTCACAGAATCTGCGCTGGGGGCTCGGGACCCTGGCCATCGTTGCGCTGTTGATCTCTCTCCTTGTCATCGGTTCCTATCACACCTCGACCGCTCCGGCGGGAGCGCCGGGCCCATCGGCGACCCCCGAGGATCCGCCCGCGCCTGCCCAACCCGCCACCGAAGCCGAGGCCGATGACCGGTTAGAGGCCCCGGGGCCCGCAGCCGGATCTCCTGCTGGACCTGCCGAGGCGGCCGAGGCCACGCCCGAACTCGTCCCACAGGCGGGTTCGGGGCAGGTGCGGGTGGCGCAGTTCACCCGGGCGGCGCCCGCCGAGCAACAGGGGCGCCGGGTCCGGGTCAGGGTCGAGGTCGAGAACGAAATGCCGGTGGATCCCGATCAGGTCGCCGCACAGGCTGCCACGATCCTGCAGGACAAACGGTCCTGGCCGGCGAAACAGAAGGTGCGGTTCGATTTCGTCGGCGCGGGTACGCATGACGTCGTCATCCGCGTCCTCACCCCGGCCACCACCGACAAGCGCTGCTATCCGTTGCGCACCAATGGGCGGGTCAGCTGCTCCACCGGCTCGGCGGTCAACCTCAACGGGCATCGCTGGACCGGTGGGATTCCCGACTATGACGGTGACCTGCCCGGTTATCGCACCTACCTCGTCAATCACGAGGTCGGCCACTATCTGGGGCTCGGTCACGTCCAGTGCCCGGGCCGCGGTCAGCCCGCGCCGGTGATGATGCAGCAGACCTACGGCCTCGACGGGTGTGCCCGGAATCCGTGGCCGTGACGCCCGAGTCCGCTCTGGTACGCCGGCTCTCCGGCCGGTCGCTTCGGCCCTATCTGGGCCGGTTGCGACGTGGTCCGGGGGATCCGACCCATCGACGGGTGGGGGCCACCTGGTTCCGGGCGACGCTCACCCCGGTGGGGCCCGCTCTGGTGCGGCTGGACGAGGGCCCCGAGGTCCGGGCCGAGGCCTGGGGCGAGGGTGCGGAGTGGGTGCTCGACCAGCTCCCCGATTTCCTTGGTGACCACGACGATCCGTCGGCGTTCCGGCCCGATCACCCCTTGCTCCGAAAGGCCCAGCGGCGCGCGCCCGGGCTGCGAGTGGGGCGTACCCACCTCGTCTGGGAAGCCTTCGCCCCCGCCGTGATCGAACAGAAGGTGACGGGCAACGAGGCGTACGCCGGCTTCCGGCGGCTCGTCCGGAGATTCGGGGAGCCGGCCCCGGGCCCGGCGCGGATCGAGGGCCACCCCGCGTACGGCATGGTCTGCCCGCCCCCACCCGACGCCTGGGCGCAGATCCCGTCCTGGACCTGGCTCAAGGCCGGTATCGAACCCGCTCGCAGCCGCACGATCGTCGCGGCGGCGGGGCGAGCGGCGGCTCTGGAGCGTACGCTGCGCGCGCCGGAGGAGGCCGATCGACGCCTGCAGTCGCTGCGGGGGGTGGGGGTGTGGACCTCGGCGGAGGTACGCCAGCGCGCCCACGGCGATCCGGATGCCTGGAGCGACGGCGACTATCACATGCCCGGGGTGATCACCCTGGCGCTGGTCGGGGAGAAGCTCGACAACGACGCGGCGCGCGAGGTGCTCGAGCCCTATCGCGGGCACCGCTATC
Organism: uncultured Enemella sp.; assembly: GCA_964515145.1. GTDB lineage: Bacteria > Actinomycetota > Actinomycetes > Propionibacteriales > Propionibacteriaceae > Enemella. The sequence continues at coordinate 6,082 of CAZEVN010000013.1, read as the reverse complement.
GCGTGCAGCAGCTCGTCGGCGTCATGGGCGTCTGGCCCGAACGCCACGGCCCACGCCGGACGCTGCCGACGCACTTCCCGCGGTGATCGTCGCGGCCCGATCGACTCAACCCAGCGGGTCCCGCTCGATCGGGCAGGACATGCACCGCGGCCCGCCGCGGCCGGAACCCAGCTCGGAGCCCGCGATCGGGATCACCTCGATGCCGGCTGCCTCGAGACGTCCATTGGTGACGATGTTCCGCTCGTAGGCGACAGCCACGCGGGGCGCGAGGGCCAGGGTGTTGTTGCCGTCGTCCCACTGTTCGCGCTCGGCGGTGACGGGGTCGGTGCCGGTGTCGATGAGCCGGAGCCGGTCGATGCCCATGGCCCGGGCCGCGGCGACGGCGAACGGCTCGGGACCACTGACGTCGAGCGTGTGGTCGTCACCGGGCGTGACGGTCCAGGCCTGGAGGCGGTCGGCGATGTTGGGATACATGACCACGGTGTCGACGTCGACCATGGTCATCACCGTGTCCAGGTGCATGGTCGCGCGGGTCTGGTCGACGGGTGCCACGAGCACCGTCCGGGCCAGTCCCAGCTGGAACAGCTGGCGCGCGAGGCGTTCGGCACCCGCCGGGGTCGTGCGCTGGCCCACGCCGACGGCCACGACGCCCGGGGAGAGCAGGAGGACGTCGCCGCCCTCGAGGTTCTCGGCCTGCCAGCCGTGCAGGGTGGGAATGCCGGCCAGGCGAGGGTGCTGGGTCCAGATCACCTCGGTGAGCTGGGTCTCACGGGCGCGGGCGGGCATGGCGAGCGCGGTGATGGCGACGTGATCGCCGAGGCGTACCGACGAATCGCGCGTGAACAGCAGATTCGGCAGGGGGTCGATGAGGAAGTCATAAGGCTGCATCAGCGCCGTGACCAGGCCGCGGCCGCCGCGGAGCTCGTCGTTGCGGATCCCGCCGATGACGAGCTGGGTGAGCTGGGCCGGGTCGGCATCGGCGAGGGCACTCGCCAGATAGGTACGCAGCGTGTCGCCGAGCAGGAGTGAGTCGAGGGTGTCGGCGATCACCTGGGCCCGGGCCGACGGGTCGGCGAGAGTTTCCGTCAGCAGATCGGTGAGATAGAGCACCTCGACCCCGCGGTCGGTCAGGGCCGCGGCGAACGCATCGTGTTCCTCCTGCGCCCGCGCCACCCAGGGGACCCCGTCGAACAACAGGCGGTCGTTGTTGCGCGGGGTGAGCCGCTGCAGCTCGGGGCCCGGGCGATGCAGCATCACCGTGCGCAGGCGGCCCACTTCCGAATCGACCATCGTCGTGCTCCTTCTCAGCTGGATCCGGTCCGGGATGGATCGGGTTGGGCGCCGTGGTGGGCGATGACCCGGGCTGCGGATGCGGCACCGGCTTCGAGGGCGGCTTGCCGGTCGGTGCCCCGGAGCAGGGCAGCGGCGAGGCCGCCGCAGAACGCATCCCCGGCACCGGTGGTATCGACGACGGTCGCTGGGGCCGCCGGCACGTCGAGATCGCCCCAGGTTGCGCCTCTGCTGCCGCGGGTGACCACCAGGCTCGGCGGCGTCAGGCCGGCGTCGGCCAGGCGTTCGGCCTCGCCCTCGTTGACGACGACCGGATCGGCGTACGCCAGCACCTCGGCCGGTAGGTCTGCATAGGGCGCCAGATTGAGCACCACCCGCGCTCCGCGATCGGCCGCGATTGCCACGGCCTGGACCACCGCGTCGAGGGGCAGCTCGAGCTGGACGACCACGACATCGGCGGCTGTGAGATCCATCAGTGCGACGGCCACCCGCATCGGTGTCATGTCGGCGTTGGCGCCCGGGATCACCGTGATGGTGTTGGCCCCTTCGTCGTCGACCGTCACGATCGCGCGTCCGGTGGGAAACCCGTCGACCATGGCGACCCGGGGATGGATGTGCAGCGCTCTGAGGCGTTTTAGGTAGGCGTGGCCCTCGGGATCGCCGCCGATCGCGCCGACCATAACGGTGGGAGCCCCTGCTGCGGCAGCAGCGGCCGCCTGGTTGGCGCCCTTGCCGCCGAAGCGGTGGATGAGTTCGTCGCCGAGGACGGTCTCGCCCGGGCCCGGCAGGCGGGGCGTCCGCACGATTGTGTCGTGGTTGAGCGAGCCGACCACGATGACCCGTGGGGTCCCGGGTTTGGGGGATCCGGCGTCCGTCATGCGTCCGCCTCCTCGTGATCGGTTTCCTCGGTGTGTTCGGCGAGCTCCGCATTGAGGCCCTCGCGGGTGACATAGCCCGGCAGGCGCACCGTGAATTCGGCTCCGCCCTCCGCCGACCGCGACGCCCGCACCCAGCCGCCATGGCGGGCGACCGTCTGGGCGACGATCGACAGGCCGAGACCTGTGCCGGGCGTGTGGCGCGCCTTGTCGGAGCGATAGAAGCGGTCGAAGATGTGCGGCAGGTCGTCCTCGGCGATGCCGGGGCCCTGATCGGAGATGCGCAGCTGGTCGCCCTCGAGGAGCACGCGGATCGTGCCGCCGGCCGGGGAGAACTTCACCGCGTTGTCGAGCAGGTTGGTGACGGCTCTTTCGAGGGTGTCCTCCTCGCCGATCAGGTGAAGGGAGTTGAGCTCGACGTCAAAGGTGAGGCCGGGCCCTCTGCGGCGTACGCGCTGGAGGGCCGAATCCACGACATCGCGCAGGTTGAGCGGGGTCCGGGTCGTCTTGGCCGGGGCTCGGGTGAGCTGGACGAGGTCGCCGATCAGGGAGGTGAACTCGGCCAGTTGGGCGGCAATATCGCGCAGGATCTCCTTGCGGGCGCCCTCGGGGAGCATGCCGGATTTCTCGTCCGCGACCAGCAGCTCGATATTGGTGCGCAGGGACGTCAGGGGCGTACGCAATTCGTGGCTCGCGTCCACGATCAGCCGATTCTGACGGGCGCGCGACGAGGCCAGCGAATAGAGCATCGTGTTGAACGACCGGGTCAGCTGCGACAGCTCGTCGTCGCCCTCGACGTCGATCGGATCGAGCGAATCGGTCTGGGTGACGCGGGTGACCGCGCGGGTCAGCTCGCGGATGGGCCGCAGCGAGGAGCGGGCGATGATCGCACCGATGATCGCGCCGAGGCCCACGCCGCCGGAGCCGAACAGCACCAGGACGATGCGGAGGTCGCTGAGGATGCTCAGCGTCGGCGCGAGCGGGCGACCGATCACCAGGGCATAGCTCCCGTCTACCCGGGGTAGGGGCACCGCAACGATCCGGTATGGCCGGCCGTCGCTCCCCTGTACCGTCCGGTGGGACACGCCTTCCTGGAGCCGGGCCAGCGCGAGTTCGGCGTCACCGGTCTCGAGGCTGACCCGTTCGCCCGGTACGCCCGCGCGAGAGCCGTCGGAGCGCAACAGAACCATGGTCAGGTTCACCGAACGGAGTGCCTGCTGATCGATTCCCCCGAGGGCCTGAACGTCGGTCCCGATCGCATCGGAGGTGAGGGTCGCGATCTGGGTCAGCTCGCGGTCCAGCTGGTCATAGAGGGAGAACTGGGCGGTGAGATAGCCCGCAAAACCGGTCACCGCCACAGCAACCGCGACAGCGAACCCGGTGAGAATCCCGATCCGGCGCTGGACCGAGGGCAGGCTGAAGAAACGGCGGAGCCGTTGGATCATGGGGCGTTCTCGCGCAGGACATAGCCGACCCCGCGCACCGTGTGGATCAGGCGCGCCTCGCCCTCCGCCTCGGTCTTGCGGCGCAGATAGCCGATATAGACCTCGAGGGAGTTGGCCGTCGTCGGGAAGTCGAAGCCCCAGACCTCGTTGAGGAGCCAGCTTCGCTCGAGCACGCGACGGGGATTCTTCATGAAGGTCTGCAGGAGGGCGAACTCCGTGCGGGTCAGGCTGATGTGGCGCTGGCCGCGGAGGACTTCGCGGGTCTGGGCGTTGAGGGTGAGGTCGCCGAAGATCAGGGCCTCGTGACCGGGCTCATCGGACTCGGAGCCCGACCCCGCGCGTCGCACGAGGGCGCGGATCCGGGCGAGCAACTCGTCCAGCGCAAAGGGCTTCGCCATGTAGTCATCGCCGCCCGCATCGAGCCCGTCCACCCGGTCGTCGACCGAATCGCGCGCGGTCAGGACCAGGATCGGCACGTCGTTGCCGTTGGCCCGCAGCATGCGAGTCGTCTCGAGCCCGTCCAGGCGCGGCATCATCACATCCATGATCACGGCATCGGGACGGCTCGCGGCCAGTTTGGCCAGCGCCTCGACTCCATCGCCCGCGGTCGTCACCTCATAGCCGCTGTATTGCAGCGAGCGCGCCAACGAATCACGAACGGCCTGGTCGTCATCAACCACGAGGATGTGCATGGGTTCATTCTTCCATCGACGTTGCGGAGGAACGGCTGCGGAGCCGTTCGATCTCGGCCAGGAGATTGGGCATGGCGGCTTCGATGCTGGCGAGGGTGTCTCCGAAGCCGGAATGATCCCCATACCAAGGGTCGGGGATGCCTGCGCCCGGCGTGGCGTCGGGATCGAAGTGGGTCAGCAGGTGGATGTGGTCGGTGCGGCGGGGCTTCAGGCGGTGCATCCGGTCGACATGGATGTCTTCCATGGCGATGATCAGGTCGGCGTTGTCGATCTCGTCGGCGGTGATGCGGTGGGCCCGGTGGTCGTGGGCCCGATATCCCGCCTCAGTCAGCCACTGCTGCGCCCGGCGGTCGATCGGGTTGCCGGTTTCCTCCGAGGACACCCCTGCGCTCGTGAGCTCGACACCCGTAACCCCGGCCTCTGCCAGCCAGCCCTCGGCCACCCGCTCCGCCATCGGCGATCGGCAGATATTGCCCCAACACACGAAGATCACGCGCACCTGCTCGGTCATGCGCCTACCTTAGGCCGCCCCTGAAGACAGAAACCGTTGGCGGGCGAGGCCTCCGAGCGTGGCCAGGACGGTGGCTCCGGCTCCGACGGCCGCGGCGAGTCGGTTGGCTCGGGGAATGTCACCCGGCGTGACGGGCCTACCGTCGCCGAGCGTGCCCCGATCCTCGACCCGGTCTCCATACCGGTTCGTGCCGCCGAGGCGTACGCCGAGAGCCCCGGCGAACGCCGCCTCGACCGGTCCGGCGTTGGGGGAGGGGTGCTGGTGGGCGTCCGCGCGGATCGTCCGGAGCGCGGCCCCCGGGGAACCACCGACGAGCGGCGCGGCAGCCGCCGCCAGGCCGGCCGCCAGCCGGGCAGGGATCCAGTTGACGAGGTCATCGAGGCGGGCGGCGGCCCAGCCGAAGCGGTGGTAACGCGAGTTCTTGTGTCCGATCATCGCGTCCAGCGTGTTGATCGCGCGATAACCCAGCAGCCCCGGGACCCCGGCGACGGCTCCCCAGAAGAGGGGAGCGACCACCGCGTCGGAGCTGTTCTCCGCGACCGACTCGATCGCGGCCCGCGCCAGTTCGTCGGCGGACAGATGGGTTGGATCCCGGCCCACGAGACTGCGGATGCGGTCGCGGGCGGCGGGGAGATCGTCGGCGGCGAGCAGCGCGCCCACGGCGGCTGACTCGCGTCGCAGGGAGCGCCCACCCAGCACCGTCCAACAGGCTGCTCCGGTGAGGGTGACGAGTACGCCGGGTCGGCGCCGGTCAGGTCGCGCAGCAGGGGTCAGTCGCTCCAGGGCGACCCCGCCGATGACGGTGGTGCCGACCAGAAGCGCGACATGTACCGCCCCTGCGATGCGCTCGTCACGCCAGGTCTTCTGCTCGAGCGCCGAGGCCACGTGTCCGAAGCCCGCTACTGGGTGATATCGACGGGGGTCGCCGAACGCCTCGTCAGCGAGCCAACCGATCAGGAGTCCCGTTGCAGGTGAACACAGCGCACGCACCCGCGCATGTTAACCGCCCGGGACTCCTTGATCGTTGGCGAAATGGCCGGTCCGACCCCGTTCGGGCATGCCAGTGGGCCCCGCAGGGCACAGGTGTGCCTTGCGGGCTGGGCTGTTTCGGTGGCTGGGGGTCAGAAGGGTGGGGGTTCTGCGTCGGGTGGTTCGGCTGGCCTTGTTGTCGGCTGTCCCTCGCCTGGTCCTGCGGCTGGCCTTGTTGTCGGCTGTCCCTCGCCTGGTCCTGCGGCTGGTTCTGGGGCTGTGGTGCGGCTGGGTCGGGAG
>CAZEVN010000012.1:0-56696 GCA_964515145.1 uncultured Enemella sp. | reverse complement strand
CGATGATCATCGGCTCGGACTCGGGGTGGTTGATGTTGGCGGGGATGATCGCCCGACCGGCCGCGACCTCGGAGCGGACCAGCTCGACATCGACGTTCTCGCGTCTCGCGATGAACTCCATTTCCGGAGTCGTGACGCCGTTGCGTGCATAGTGCATCTGCGTGACCCGGCGCCCCTCACGCGCCCTCAGGGGCGTACGCCGGGCACCGCGCCAGACCTCCGAGGCCTCACCACGCCGGACCGCGGACCGGCCGTCGTCGGCGAGCTGGCGCTCACGACCCACATATTCCTCGACGTCCTCGCGCGCCGCGATCCACTCGGCCCGGCGGGGCGCGAGCCCCTCGGTGGGATCGCTCCCCGGGCCGGCGGTGCGATAGACGTGGACGTCTGCATTCTGTGTGCCATCAGGGGAATCGGCCAACGAGATGGCCGTGACAGGGACGCGAAGACCGCCCTCATCGAGGTGATGGAGCTGGTGCTGGGGATGGATCTCGTCCATGAGAATCCTCACTTCCTTCGCCGGCATGACCCGGACAGGTTCAACGGTCCGGGCGGCGTCAGCCCGATCTCAGCCTCCTGCCGGAGGCCCCCGTGTGGGTTTGGTGCCTCGACCCTAGCCCATGGAACCGACAACTCCGTCTAGCCGGCGAGGAACTCCTCGACCGGTGTGAGATCGATCCCGAACGCCGAAGCCACGCCGGGATGGGTGACCTGCCCGCCGGCCACGTTGAGGCCCTTGGCGAGGGCCGGGTCGTTCTGCATGGCCGTACGCCAGCCCTGGTTGGCCAGCTTCAGCACATAGGGCAGGGTCGCGTTCGACAGCGCCTGGGTCGAGGTGTTGGGCACGGCGCCCGGCATGTTCGCGACGCAATAGAACGTCGAGTTGTGCACGGTGAAGGTCGGGTTGTCGTGCGTCGTCGGCCGGCTGTCCTCGAAGCAGCCGCCCTGGTCGACGGCGATGTCGACCAGCACCGAGCCGGGCTTCATCTGGGAGACGAGTTCGTTGCTGACGAGGCGGGGCGTACGCGCGCCGGGAATCAGCACCGCGCCGATGACGAGGTCGGCCTGCCGGACCTGGTCGGCGATCGCATAGGACGACGACGCCAGCTGATCGATCCTGTTGCGGTGGCGCCAGAAGATCGTGCGCAGCTTCTCCGGGTCGGTGTCGAGCACGGTCACATCGGCGCCGAGCCCGTGGGCGATATTGGCGGCGTGCTGGCCCGAGACACCGGCACCGATCACAACCACGCGCGCGTTCGCCACCCCGCTCACGCCCCCGAGCAGGACACCGCGGCCGGCCTGCGGCTTCATGAGGTGGTACGCCCCCACTTGCGGCGCCAGGCATCCCGCGACCTCGGACATCGGATAGAGCAACGGCAACAGGCCCGAGGCGTGCTGGACCGTCTCATAGGCGATCGCCGTAGTGCCCGACTTCATCAACTGCTCGGTCAGCGGCCGGTCGGCGGCGAGATGCAGATAGGTGAACAGCGCGAGATCATCACGAAGCAGCGGATATTCCTCGGCCTCCGGCTCCTTGACCTTGAGCACCAATTCGGATTCGGCCCACACGTCGGCAGCGTCGCTGACGAGCTTCGCGCCCTGCGCGGCGTACTCCTCGTCGGTGATCGAGGATCCCAGACCCGCACCGGCCTGGATCAGCACCTGGTGCCCGGCCGCGGTGAGCTCGGCGACACCGACAGGGGTGAGGGCGACGCGATACTCATTGTTCTTGATCTCGGTGGGCACTCCGACGCGCATGGGTCCTCCTTTGGAAGCGGTCAAACCTGAAGGCTAGACCTGCGTACGATCCGGCACCATGACCCCCTCCTCCGTGTCCGTCGCTCGCGTGCCGTCGGGGTGGTGCTGATGCGCATCGCCACCTTCAATGTGAATGGCATCCGGGCCGCCCATCGGCGGGGGTTCCGGGACTGGTTGGATCGGTCGGATCTGGACGTCGTGGCCGTGCAGGAGATGCGGTGCCCGGCGGAGCTGGTGCCGGCTGAGGCCGTCGATGGCTACCATTTGGCGTACGACCAAGGGACCGTCGCCGGCCGCAACGGCGTCGCGATCCTGACCCGCGAGGAACCGCTCGCGGTCCGGGCCGGGTTCGGCAACCGCGAGTTCGACGCCGAGGGGCGCTATGTCGAGGTGGACCTGCCCGGGCTGACGATCGCCTCGCTCTATCTGCCGAAGGGCGGCACGCCGTTCGAGGACGCGGCGTCGGAGGCGAAGTTCCGCCGGAAGCTGCGGTTCCTCGCGTCGTTCCAGCATCACCTGACCCGGTCGCGGCGGCAGGCCCTGAACGCCGGGCGCGAGTTCCTGGTCATGGGTGACTTCAACATCGCGCACACCGAGCTCGACCTCAAGAACTGGAAGACCAACCGTCGGTCGGAGGGCTTCCTGCCCGAGGAGCGCGAGTGGTTCGGCGGGATTCTCGGCCAGCGGCGACTGGTCGACGTGGTGCGGAAGCTCCATCCCGAGCAGCCCGGGCCCTATTCCTGGTGGTCCTGGCGCGGCCAGTCGTGGAACACCGACGCCGGCTGGCGCATCGACTATCACCTCGCCTCACCGGGTCTGGCCGCGCGGGCCGTGTCGGGTGGGACCGATCGCGACGAGACCTACGAGGCGCGGATCTCCGACCACGCGCCGGTGATCGTCGAGTACGCCGACCCGACCGTGCAACAGACCGCGGACGGGACCTGACCACCTGCTCGAGGAGTACGCCCGGCTCCGGCGGGGGTGAACTCGCTGCTCCCGCGTGTTCGGCCGCCTTGCTTGGGGAGCCTCGCTTGGATTGGGGGCTCCTCCTCGGGGCGGCTGGTGGCGCTATGCAACTGCTTCCGCAGCGGAAGCAGGCACCCGAACGATCGCTGTCTCAGGCGCAGGGCCAGCGCGACACACCGACCGATGAAGCAGGCCGTGCCAAATGGCACAACCTCCATCACGACACCGCGCGCCCCACACGAACTCGTGCCACATGGCACATCGCAAAAGCTCGCCCAGCGTGTGGGGGCAACCGAAACGCTTGCCCGAGAGATCGCCAGGTTGCTTCCGTTGTGGGGGACCGGTTGCCCCGGACCCACGCCTATGCTTCACCAGATGAGCGTTCTGGAAATTGCCCACTTCACTGTCACTCCCGGCAGCGCGCCGGACTTCATCGCCGCCTATCGCCAGGGTCGACACCTGCTGACCGAGCTCGCCGAATGCCGACGGGTCACGATGACGCAGGGCATCGAGTCACCCGACACCTTCCGGCTGCTCGTCGAGTGGGACAGCGTCGAGGCCCACGTGGAGAAGTTCCGCAACGATGCGGATCGCTATGGCCAATGGCGCGGGCTCATCGGTCCCTTCTGTGCCGAACCACCCCTGGTGGAGCACTATCTCGACGTCGACGCGACGGAGTGAAGCCTGTTCGCTGATCGCTTTACGCGCGCTCCAGCAGCGGGCAGGCGAGCCAGGCGTCGGCGATCCCGAACGCATCCACCAGCGTCCCGGCATGAGGAGCGAGCTCGGCACACAACTCATCGACCCGTCGGGACACGTCCTTGGATTGTTTGGCCGAGATGCGGCCGTGCTCCAGAAACCAGGCAGCGTTCGTCTCAACCGTGGCGTGCACGAAGAGGTCACACACCAGGCCCAACAACTCCCGCCCGGGCCCTGCTTCGCACTCCTCCGTCGCCGCGGCCAGTGCCTCCAGCAGGAGCCGGTCGATGTGGGCCCAAGCGGCCGCCAGCATGTGCGGCTGCACCTCGTTGAGCACGCCGATCGGGTCGGCGGCGAACTCTTCTGCCCGGGCCCGCATCCGCGCAGCCAGGCTCGCGGTCGTGTGGCTGTCCCGATCGGAGAAGAACGCGAGCTGACCACCGCGGTCGCTCAATGCGTCATCGGCATCCCGTCCGGGAGCTCCGGCGAGGAGTCGGGAGACGATCGACCCGCCGAAGGCCCGTTCGATCACCGTCCCTGCGACATTGCGAGCCATGAAACGGATCATCTCGCCGGTGTCGAATGACTCGAACGAATCCCGATAGTTCGTGAGCAAACCCTTGGCCACCAGCTGCAGGAGCACGGTGTTGTCACCCTCGAACGTGGTGAACACGTCCGTGTCGTTCTTCCAGGCCCCGAAGCGGTTCTCCCACATGTATCCCGCTCCCCCGCAGGCCTCCCGGCAGGCCTGCAATGCCTGGGTGGCGTGGGCGGTGTTCGCGATCTTGAGCGACGCAGCCCGCTCCTCCAAGCGGCGGATCCTGGCTTCATCGACGTCGGCGCTGCCTCCGGCCTGTTCCTGCTCCAACTCGTGCAGATCCTCGATCAGCGCGTTCGTCGCCAGCGCCAGCGCATAGCTCCGCACCAGCGGCACCAGCAGCCGCCGCCGATGAGTCGCGTAGTCCAGCAACGGTACGCCGCCGCCCGCACCGGGCCGCTGGAACTGCGTGCGGCGCATGGCATAGCGAACAGCAAGGGTGAGTCCGCTGCGCGTCGCGGCCCCGGCTGCCGCCCCGACCGAGACCCGGCCGCGCACGAGCGTGCCCAGCATGGAGAAGAACCGTCGGGAATCGTTGTCGACGGACGATCGATAGTTCCCCTCATCGTCGATCTCACCGAAACGATCAAGGAGATTCGCCCGCGGCACGCGGACGCGATCAAAGATGATCCGCCCATTGTCGACCCCGGGCAGCCCCATCTTGGGTCCACAATCGCTCAACGTGACACCTGGGAGTGCCTCGCCATCTTCATCGCGGATCGGCACCAGCACGCAGTGCACACCATGCCCTGTCCCGGCCACCACGAGCTGGGCAAACACGGCGGCCATCGTGCCGTCCCGGGCTGCGTTGCCGATGTAGTCCTTCCTCGCGCTCGCCGTCGGGGTGTGGACTTCGATTTCGTCGGTCCGCGGATCATAGGTCGCGGTCGTCGCGAGGTTGGCCACATCTGAACCGCCGCCCGATTCGGTCATGGCAAAGCAACCGAGCAGGTCTCCCGCAGCGATCGCGGGAAGGAACGCCGAGTGGTGGCGCTGGGTGCCCAATCCGGCGATGGCCCCACCGAACAGACCGATCTGAACACCGAGCTTGACGAACAGCGACAGGTCCACGTGACCGAGCGTTTCGAAGAAGGTCAACGAACCACCGAGATCGCCACGATCACCCGGTTCGGCCGAAAAACCGGCCTCGGTCCAGTCGGCTCGCAACAGGTCCAGCAGCTGGGCCGTGGTGCGCCCGCGATAGTCCGCCATCGGCACGACCTCGGTCGGCATCGCCCAGGCCGGCGTGTTGAGTTGGGTTCGGACGCGTTCCCTCATGGCACCCCAGCGGCCATCGAGAATCAGACGAAGTGCATTGACAGCGGTGTCATCGACCATGCACTGACACTATGCACGCGATCCGCCCTACTGTCAGCGGGCGTTCTCCGGCTCGGCGACGGTCTCGGCCTGGCCCTTGGCGTCGCCGAGTTCCCCCTCGGGTACGCCCAGGTTGCGAAAATGGCGTCTGTCGTGGGTCAACACCATCCAGATGACCACGGCTGCGGCGGCTATGCCGACGCCGGTGAGTTCGTTGCGCCAGGAGAAGCTCACCGACGAATAGGTCAGCAGGCCGATGGACGCCCAGCTCGAGATCCGCACGATCAGCGGGCTGGGCCTCGAGAAGGCGAAGAACACGGCGGGCCAGGTGAGATACCAGGGATGCAGGGCGGGGCTGCCGAGGATGACGGCCATCCAGGCATACACCAGGAAACGCATCGGCCGCCGCGGCGCCATCCGCACGAGCATCACGAGGATGACGATCACCATGATCACCATCGCGATGAGCCGGGCAAGATCGAGCACGCTCTGTGCCTCGCGGTGATAGCCGAGGCCGTTGAGCACCAGCTGGGCGAGGTCACCAATCATCGTCGCCGGGGCAATGGTCGACACGCGCCCCGGCACCTCGATCGCCTTCAACCAGCCCCAGCCCTGGCCGTCGGGCAGGCACGCGAGGGTGATGAAGGTGAGAGCGGCGACCATCACCAGGGTCGCCAGGAAGACCCGCCATCCGGCCTGCCAGAGCTGGCCGAACCAGCTCGGCCGCCGCCGGCGTACCCGCCACCCCAGCATCGCCACCGGCACAATCGCCAGGATCGCCGGGATCTTCACCGCTGCCGCAGCCGCCACGAGCACGCACCCCAGCAGGAACCGCCGATTCGACGCCGCCACCAGCCCCAGCGCGATGAAGCCGATCATGATCGCGTCGTTGTGCGCGCCGCCGATCAGGTGGGCGATGGCGAGGGGATTCACCAGGCCGAACCACATCGCCTTGCGCGGATCGACGTTGACCCGGCGGGCCAGGACCGGCACCGCATACGCTGTCGCCACGATCCCCAGGATCGCCAGCAACCGCATGCCGACCGCCGCGGACCAATAGGGCGAATGGCCGAACACATCGACGACCAGGTGCGACAGCTGCAGACTCAGGGGGCCATAGGGCGCGCGCGTGAACCGCCACTCCTCCACGACCTGTTCGCCCCAGCGGTTCTGGAGCATGCCGGCGCCCATGTCATAGGGATTGAGGCCTTCGTGGACCATGAAGCCCTCGGCGGCGTACGCATAGGAATCGTGGCTGAAGATCGGTGGCGCGAGCAGCATCGGCAGCGACCACAGAGCGAGCACCGCACGGAAGTCGACATTGGGCGCGGGCGCGCGCGGGCGGAGGTGGAACCAGGCGTCCATGACGAGGAGTACGCCACCCAGCGCGGCGATCGTGCCGACCGTCGGGCCCAGCCAGGTCCACTCACGGAACGCGCCGAACACCTTCCACCACGGGCTGTTCTCGGGCAGGAAGGCCGGGGAGAGTCCGCCGATCGCCATCAGCAGCGAGCCGAGCATGCCGCGGCGGACCCACTTGATCCGATAGGCCTCCACCAGCGACGACGTGGCCTTCGCCTGCCACTCGTCGAACCAGTCCGCGCACCTCAGCAGCCAGGCCCGCAGCCGGATCACGCGAGGTCCTCGATCTCGTGGAGCAGGTCGGTCAACGACGCCGCCGCAGGCATCGCCTCGTGGCGCCACTCCAGCGCATCGAACGGGCACTCCTCGACGCAGATCCCGCAATACATGCACAGCGACCAGTCGATCGCGAACCGGTCCAGCACGTTCTTCGTCCGCTCCCGCATCCCCCGGCCGGTGAGCTGGGCCGGCGCATCGGGGTCGACCTCCGTGTGGGAGTCGATGTGGATGCACCACACCGGGCACTCCCGCGCACAGATCATGCACGACGTGCACTTGTCCTCGATCAGCCGAATGCGCGCATGCGGTTGGGAGACCTCGTCGGCTGAGGAGCGAGCGCCAGCCAGCGTCTCGAAGCCATCGCTCATCGTCGCCTCCGCACGCGGCCACCCTGCGCGCTGGCGGCGACCTCGGCCGGGTCTGCGGGGGGTTCGTCGGGATTGCGGTCGCCCCAGATATTCGGATCGGGTACGCCCGGGGGGACCATCCGGCGACGTCCCGCTGCGGCTCCGGTTTCTGCCGGATCCTTCGAGCCCGGCCAGTCGACCGCGGCCCGGGCACCGAGGACTTCGTCCTTGCGCAGGGGGCGGCCGCCATAGCGGCGGGGCAGCAACAGCGGCGTACCATCCCCGCCCAGGAACTCCACCCCGAACAGGTCATGGATCTCACGCTCGGCCCAGCCGGCGCCGGCGTACACCTGGGAAATCGTGGGCACCTCGGGCGCGGTGCGATCGAGACGGGTCTCGAGACGACGGGTCTGGTCAGTGGTCCGATCGAGCAACTGGACGATGAGGCGGAACTCGTCGGCGCGGCCAATTTCGTCGACGCAGTCGAGCCAGTCGAACCAGGTGAACCCGGCCGCGTGGGCGTCCGCGACCGCGGCCGCCCATGCCGTCGGCTCGACCTGTTCGCTCATCGGGCCAACTCTACGCGGAGCGATTCCAGCGCATCGGCCAGCGCGGTGGGCGTCGGCGGGCACCCGGGAACGAACAGGTCGACGTCGATGATCTGGCCGATGCCCTTCGTGACGGCATAGGAATCCCAATAGGGACCGCCCGCCGAGGCGCAGGCGCCGAAAGAGACGATTTTGGCCTCGGGTGTGCGCGCCAGGATCGAACGCACGATCGGGAGCACGGTGTCGGTGACCGTGCCGGAGACGACCACTACGGCCCGGTCATCGGGGCGGAGGTCGGTGAGGGCCAGCTCTGCCGCCGCGACTTCCACCTCGAGGGCGCAGCATGCCAGAGCGATGTCGATGACGACCAGGGAGCGGTCGCCGAACCAGTCCCAGCAGCGCACCGGGTCAGCGTACCCGTCGAGGCCCGTAGGCTCGCCGGGTGACCAATCAGCCCTCTTCGTGTGCGTGGCACCCGGCGCTGGCCGGGGTATCGCTCCTGCTCGTCGACTTCGACGGTCCCCTGGTCCGGCTGCTGCCCGACCCCGAGCACCTGCGGCTGACCGGGCGACTGGCGCAGTGGTACGCCGACCGCGGCGGGGAACCGCCCTCCACGACCGATCATGTCCAGCTCCTCCGCCATATCCACGCCCAACACCCCGGTCTCGCAGACGAAGCCGAGCAGCTGGTCACGGACGCCGAGCTCGCGGCCGCGGCAGCCCACTCGGCGTACCCCCATGCCGTTGGTTTCCTGCGTGAATGGCAAGCCGACGGCGGACGCGTCGCGATCGTGAGCAACAACGCCGAAGAGGCCGTACGCCGGGTCCTCACCCGCACGAGTCTGGCGACCAACGGCGGCTGGACCGTTCACGCCCGCCGCGCCGGCGGGATCGCGCGGCTGAAGCCGGCACCGGACCTGTTGGTCGAGGCGATGGCAGCCCACGCAGCCTCGTCCGACGTGACCGTGATGATCGGGGATACCCCCAGCGATGTCCGAGCGGGAAGCGCTGCGGGCGTACGCACCATCGGCGCGACCGACGACGCCCATCAGGCCGCGGGACTTCGCGCGGCCGGGGCCGCGATTACCATCCGCCATCTCATCGATTTGTCGATTCACGATACCCCGGGGGGATAGCGGCATGAGAGGCACGCGAATACTTCGTCCATGACGTCCAGCTTCTCCGAAGAACCGATCAGCCCTCTCACGAGCGTCGTCCGCGTTGTCGAGACCCGGCTTCCGACGCGGCACGGGGAGTTCGCCATGGTCGGCTATGAGGATCACCTCGGGGTCGCCCACGTGGCCATCACCATCGGGCTCGATGAGGACGCCCTGAACCGCGAACCCACTCTCGTGCGGATCCACTCCGAATGCCTCACCGGCGACGCCCTCGGCTCCCATCGCTGCGACTGTGGTGATCAACTGGACGCGGCGCTCGCCACGATCGCGCGGGCCGGCCGCGGTGCGGTGATTTATGTGCGGGGCCATGAGGGGCGCGGGATCGGTCTGCTCGAGAAGCTTCGTGCGTACGCTCTGCAGGACCGGGGCATGGACACCGTCGATGCGAATCTCGAACTGGGCCACCCGGCGGATGCGCGGAGCTATGAGCAGTCGGCCCACATCCTCGCCGATCTGGGCGTGGCGGCAGTGCGCCTGCTGTCCAACAATCCCGCCAAGCAGGAGGCGCTCGAAGCGCTCGGGGTGTGGATCGTGGATCGGGTCGCGCTGGAGGTGCCCGACCGCCCCGACAACGCCCGCTATCTCGCCACCAAGCGCACGCGCATGCGGCACGACCGACCCCTCGACGTGTGGGAACGGCTGCTCGACGACGAGGTGCCCGCGCTGCCCGACGATCCGCTGGTCCAGCTCTATGGCCCGCTGGTCGAGGCCGGTCCGGACTTGGTGATCGCCCAACTCGGCCAGAGCCTGGACGGCTTCATCGCGTCTCGCACGGGCGACGCCGAATTCGTGACGGGGCCGGAGGACAGGCTTCGGCTTCACCGGATGAGGGCGCTGGTGGATGCGGTCGTGGTGGGCGCGAGCACGGTTATCGCCGATGATCCCCGACTAACTGTCCGGGACTGCGCCGGAGACGATCCCGTGCGGGTCGTGGTCGATCCACAGGGCCGGGTTCCCGTGACTGCGCATGTGCTGCGGGAATCCGATGCCTCAACGCTCTGGCTGGTCGGGCCGGAGGTGACACTGCCCGACCCGCTGCCTGCGCATGTGACCACTGGTCGCCTTCCGACAGCCGGCCCCGCGGATCCGGCCGACGTCCTTGCCCTGCTGGCCGACCGCGGGCTGACGCGCGTGCTGATCGAGGGCGGCGGGCGGTTGGTGTCGGCGTTCGTCGAGGCAGGCGAAGTCGACCGGCTCTATCTGACCACCGCGCCCGTGTTGATCGGCGATGGCATCCCGGGGCTGCGGTTCGAGGGAACCGATGTGCTCGCGGAAGCCCTGCGGGGCCCGGTGCGACGCTTCGATCTCGGCGACGATGTCTGCACCGAGATCCTGCTTCAGCAGGGCAGCACCAACTGATCCACGTGGCCCACCTCGACCGTCAGCTGACCAGCGGCGAGCTCGGCCGCCCGTCGCTCCAGCCACTTCCCGGACAGGTCCACCAGTTCGGGGGCGCTCTCGACCGCCACCGTCACGCGTTCCTGCAGATAGCGCTCGAGCAGGGTCGTGTCGCGACGGGCGTCCAGCCGCCATGGCGTCGGCGTCTCGGTGAGCCAGCCGGTGGGCAACCGTTCGGCGAGGCGGCGGTGCGCGTCCGGCCCCGGTCGTCCGTCCCGACGCTGGTGGGCATTGAACGCGCGGGAGATCGGCGCATCCAACGGGTCCTCGGGCCCGATCACGACCTCCCCGGTGACCGACAGGCTGAACAGTGTCGGCAGGCGTCGGTCCACGATGACCGCCGCGAGGGCGTCGAGGTCGGCCTCGCCCACGACATCCAGCACCGCGGAGCAGGTCAGGAACGTCCCCGCCGGGCTGCCTCCGATGAGCCCCGGCAGGTCAGCGATCTCGGCGAGGAGGCTCGATGCATGGCGATGGGCGGAGTGCCCGAGCAGGTCGGGATCATGATCGAGGACGGTCCAGCGGATGGGTACGCCGAGGCGGGCCGACAGATAGCCGTGATTGGCTCCGGTGCCGGTTCCGATATCGATTCCATGGGCCGGCCCGGGGGCCAGCCGCTCCCCCAACATCCTCACCAGCGGCAACGCCGCCTCCCGGGCCCGCGTGTCGGCCGCTGCCCGCACCGCCAGCCAGGAAGGCTCGGCGACGTTGTGGTCGTCGACGACGCCCCTGGCTTCTCTCACGGCAGGTCCCCCATCACAGTCTCCAGGTCAATGGCCGCGTCCGCCCACGTGCGGAGCGAATCGCGACGCGCGAGCGCGGCCTGCCGCCAGCGGTCCCGGCGTACCCCATCCTCCAACCAGCCCCGAATCAGCTCCGCCCATTCGCCCGGATTCCCGGGGTCGGCCAGGGCACCGGGGAGGTCGCGTTCCTCGAGACCGGTCACCCCGGCCAGCGCCTCGGCCGCACCCGTCCCCCGCGACACGATGGCGGGGATCCCACGAGCGAGCGCCTCAGTCACGACGAGGCCATAGGTCTCGGTCCAGGATGGCACCAGCAGGAGGTCGGTGGTGTCCCAGACCCGGTCCAGTGCGGGTCCGGTCAGTTCGCCGGGGAGGCTGAGGCGGTCGGCAAGCGCAGGGGTACGCCGGCGTAGGTGGATGTCGGCCACGCTCTTCCCATCGCGATGGGCACCCACGAACGCCGCCTGCCAGGGCAGGTCACCCAGGGCCCGGAGCGCCGCCATCGCCGTCAGGTGGTTCTTGACCGGAGTCAGGGCGGCCAGCACGAGCAACCGGGGCGGACCGCTGCCCCGCGCGACCGGCCCGACCTCTGCGCCGGGGGTCAGGACGCGGGCCGCCAGGCCATAGCGCTGCTGAAGATCGGCGCACGCCCAATAACTCGGCACGAGGATTGCCGTGGCCGCCCTCAGGGATCGCCGCTCGAGCTGGGCCAGCCGGACCAGCTCGTCGCGGCCCGTGCCCCGCTCGGCCGGCAGTGGCAGATGAACCAGAATCACGACCCGGACCCCCGAGCCGACCGCGGCCTCGATCTCGTCCGGGCACGCCGAACCGACCAGCCCGTCGATAAGCACCGGGTCGTTCGCGGCCTGCAGAGCCTTGCCGACCGCGGCGCGGTCCTTCGACCGGGGTCGGGGCCAGTTGCCGGTGAGAGGATGCTCCTCCACTGTCCAGCCGCGCTGCCTGAGCGCCTCAGCCAGGCGGATGTTGAAGATCCCGCCGCCGCTGACCTGCGCCTGGTCGGGCACGAGCAGGCGCAACCGGCGCGCCGAGGTCACAGCTCCAGGCGATAGGACGCCCAGGCATCGGGGTGCTCGCGGAGAGTGACCTCGAGACACGCATAGGGCGCGGTGTCGATCCGGTCACGCAACTGCTCCGCGATATAGCGCGCGAGGAATTCGGTCGTGGTCAGCCTGCCGGCAAAGATGTCCAGCTCGTCGAGGTTCTGATAGTCGAGGTCAGCCAACACCGCGTGGAGCTGCTCGGTCGCCACCCCGATGTCGATCACTACTCCCATCTCGTCCAGGTCGGGGCGATGCCAGGTCGTCTCGACCACATAGGTGCAGCCGTGGAGCTTGCGCGCCGGGCCGAACCCGGGGTGATCGAGGCTGTGGGCGATCATCATCCGGTCCCGGACGGTGAGGGTGAACATGAGGCTCCTGGGGTTGGGGAACATGGCGGGGATTCAGGGATAACGCACCACGGGACAGAGCCCGGCGACCGGCTCGCCGTCGCCCAACCGGCGCATGAGGGCGGGGAGGTCGGCGAAGTCGCAGCCCTCGCCCAGCAACGCATCGAACCGGGAGTCGCGGAGGGCATCGAGAGCGAGCCCCAGTCGGTCGCCCAGGGTCCGGCGGTGCCGGCGTACCCGCGCGACAGCACCCACCTGACTCGCCCGGATCTGCAATCTGCGGGCATGGAAGTCGATCCCGAGCGGCACCCGAGGCCGCGCGCTGCCGAACCACGACACCTCGATGACCTCGGCGTCGGTGCCGGCCAGCCGAAGCGCGGTGGCCAAGCCCGCCTCGCTCGCCGAGCAGTGCAGCACGAGATCACAGTCATCGAGCGCCTCCTCGGGGGATGTCCACTCGAGGCCCAGTTGCTCACAGAGCGCCGCCCGCGCGGGATCGACCTCGACGACCTGCAATCTGGCGAGAGGGAAATCGGACAACAGCGCGGCGACGCTCGCCCCGACCATGCCCATGCCGACGACCGCGACTCGATCCCCGAAACACGGCGTCGCGTCCCACACGGCGTTCACCGCCGTCTCGACGGTCCCGGCCAGCACGGCCCGCTCATCGGGCACATCGTCCGGCACTGGAGTCAGCGCATCGACGGGCAGAACGAAGCGATCCTGGTGGGGAAAGAGAGAAAACACGCGGCGTCCGGCCCAGCCCTCGGGGCCCTCCTCGACGACCCCGACGTTGAGGTAGCCATATTTCACCGGCCAGGGAAAGTCACCCTCCTGGAAGGGACCCCGCATCGTCTCGGCGACCTCCGCCGGGACCCTGCCGCCGTTGACGAGGCTCTCGGTGCCCCGGCTGATGCCGGACCGCAGCGTGCGGATCAGTGCTTCGCCGGGGCCCGGGGCGGGCAGCTGCTCCGTCCGCAGTTCCCCGCGGCCGGCGGCGATCGTCCAGTACGCCCGCGCAAGCATGCGTGCCATTATTGCTGGAATGGATATGTCGACGGGCACCGGGGCCGTCGGGCGACTTGCGCCCCGGACGCCTGCCGACTGGGTGACCGCCACGCGGGCCGGGCTGGGCGTCGGCACCGGTGTGCTGGTCGTGCTCAGCCTGGGCGGCATTCTCCCCCAGCGGCCGTGGCCACTGTTCCTCCTGTTGATTCCCACTGCCGCACTCGACGCGGTCGACGGTGCCGTGGCCCGCCGGACCAACACGGTCACCAAGCGTGGGGCCATCTGGGACATGGAGGTCGATTCGGCCCTGTTGCTGATTCTCAGCGTTGCAGTGTTCCCATTCGCACCATGGGCGCTGGGCATCGGACTGGCGCGCTATCTGTTCGGCCTCGGCGGGCGGCTGCGCCCGGTGTGGCGGGGGAAACTGCCGTTCAGTCAGGTACGCCGCGTCATCGCCGGGTTCCAGGCCGTGGCGCTGGTGACGGCGATGGCGCCCTTCGTGCCGATCCCGGTCGCGCAGGTCGTCACCGCTGTCGCGGCCGTGTTGCTGGCGTACTCCTTCGGTCGCGATGTCCATTACCTCGAACGGCAGCGACGTTTCAGACTGCGGAGTCGTCTTCGAGCCACGCGCGAATCCTGCGCGAATGCTCACCCAGAGTGGGGGGCGGAGTAGGTTCGGTGGGCCGATAAGCGGTCCACCGAACAGGGTGCCGGATCTGGGGTGTGTGCCCTTCACACAGCGTGACCAAGGGTTCGAGCTCTAGCTCCTCGGCCAGGTCGATGGCCTCAAGGATTTCGTTCACCCGGCCCGCCGGAACTTGGGCGTCGTTCAGACGCTTTAGCCAGGAGTTTGCCAGGTCGCCGGAGTGCTCTGGTCGTCGCGGGAAATAACTTCGATCTTCCGACCGTTCACCCCGCCCTTGGCATTGATTGTTCTGCCTGGGTCTCGATGCCCCGCAGAACGAGCTGCCCATTCGGGCCAGCGGCACCGCTCAATGGAACGATGACGCCGATCTTCAAAGGGTCCGAGTCATCCCCCCGCCGGGAGAGTCCGCACCACCACAGGCGGTCAGTGTCAATGCGCAGGCCGCCGCAATCGCGAGCGTGCGGGCTGAGCCTCTGGCCAACTTCATTGTTCGCTACGTTGAGGCGAAAACTCAGGCGAGGTCCCAGCGCACACGCTGAGTGAGCGCCTCGGGAAACTTCTTGGCGACGTACTTCGCGTACTCGTCGACATGTCGGCGCATGGCCTCATGAGAGGCATCACCATCATGGCGCTGAAGGGCCTCGAGGATCGCCACGTGCGCTCGAAGCACCGCCTCACGCCTCGGCTGCGGATAGTCGACGCCGACGGCAGAGCCATCCAGGATGTCGATCAGAGCGTCGACCAAGAACCCATATATCGCGTTCTGCGTGCCCCACGCGACCAAGTCATGGAAATCGATATTGGTCCTCAGGAACGTTGCTCGATCATTGAGCCCTTCCCGCATCAGGTCGACGCTGGCAGCCAGCGCGTCGAGTTGCTCTGCGGTCATCCGCTCGGCGGCCAGTCTCGCCATCAAGGGCTCCAGATCGCACCGGGTCTCCACGACGGTCGAGAACTCGGCATTGTCGAACTGCAACAGCAAGAGCATCGCGGTGGCCAGGGTGGAAGCGTCGGGCTTTTCGACGGTGGGCCCACCTCCGGGCCCCGGCTTCAATGAGATGACATTCTGGAGCTCGAGGAAACGCAGGGCTTCACGCAGCGTGCCACGACCGACCTGATAGGCCTCGAGCATCGCGTGCTCCGGAGGCAACCGGTCCCCGGTGTTGAGATCGCGCCGACGGATGTCTTCCACGATGCGCCGGGCAAGAATCATCGCCGTCTTCTCCGGCCTCGGCCGATATCCCGTCCTCGTCATCACGGCTCCTTGTGAGTCTCCGCGATGCGCCACCCAGAGCAGGCTCGCGACCTTCGAAAAGCTTGAACAATGATCACAGATTCGGGGGGCGTCCCGCCAGACGCGAACTTCGGGTGCAGGCTAGTGGCTCCGCCTATGGACAGAGAGAGAATTCCTATGACCTAGGGAGTATCGTCTCCCAAGGCCCGCGAGGTCGCCGCGGATACCCCGCCCGCCGACCCTCAGGCCACACCGTTCCAACACCCAAGCCAAGGAGCACGCACAGTGACCCCGACCCAGACCCTCGACCGCGTGGTCATTCGCTTCGCGGGGGATTCCGGTGACGGTATGCAGCTGACCGGCGACCGATTCACGGCCGACGCAGCGGTCTTCGGCAACGATATTTCGACCCTGCCGAACTTCCCGGCCGAGATCCGCGCCCCCCAGGGCACGCTTCCCGGCGTGTCGAGCTTCCAGCTGCACTTCGCGAACTACGACATCATGACGCCGGGCGATCGCCCCGACGTGCTCGTCGCGATGAACCCGGCCGCGCTGAAGGCAAACCTGCGCGACCTCTCGCCCGGTGCGGTGCTCATCATCGACACCGCCGAGTTCACCAAGCGCAACCTGTCCAAGGTGGGCTATGACAGCAATCCGCTCGAGGACGACTCGCTGGAGAGCTATCAGGTCCACGCATTCGACCTGTCCGGCATGACGGTCGGAGCGGTCAAACAGTTCGGCCTGACCCGCAAGGACGCGACGCGGGCCAAGAACATGTTCGCCCTGGGCCTGCTGTGCTGGCTGTTCAACCGGCCGACCGAGGGCACGGAGCGCTTCCTCACCGAGAAGTTCGCCAGCAAGCCCGACATCCGGGACGCCAACATCGCCGCGTTCCGCGCCGGCTGGGCGTTCGGCGAGACCACCGAGGCGTTTGCCCACCGCTACCAGGTGAACGCGGCGGTCATGCCGTCCGGCAACTATCGCCAGATCACCGGCAACACCGCGCTGGCGTACGGCCTGGTCACCGCCGCCCAGAAGGCGGGCCTCACCATGTTCTTCGGGGCCTATCCGATCACCCCGGCTTCCGACATCCTCCACGAGGTGACGAAGCTCAAGAAGTTCAACGTGCAGACGTTCCAGGCGGAGGACGAGATTGCGGCCGTCGGCGCGGCCCTCGGCGCGAGCTTCGTCGGGGCGCTCGGGGTCACGTCCTCGTCCGGCCCCGGCATTGCCCTCAAGGCCGAGACAATCGGCCTCGGCGTCATGACCGAACTCCCGCTCGTGGTCGTCGACGTCCAGCGAGCGGGCCCCTCGACCGGCATGCCGACCAAGACCGAGCAGGCGGACCTGCTCCAGGTGCTGTTCGGCCGCAACGGCGAGGCCCCGGTCCCCGTGATCGCCGCCCAGTCCCCCTCCGACTGCTTCACCGCAGCCATCGAGGCGACCCGCTGGGCCGTGAAATATCGCACGCCCGTCTTCGTGCTGTCCGACGGCTATCTCGCCAACGGCGCCGAGCCGTGGAACATCCCCGACCTGTCGACGATCCCGCCGATCGAGCCGAACTTCGCCACGGAGCCGAACGGCCCGACCGGCAAGTTCGAGCCCTATCGCCGCGACGAGAAGACGCTCGCCCGACCGTGGGCCGTCCCGGGCACCCCGGGCCTCGAGCATCGCATCGGCGGCCTCGAGAAGGCCGACATCACGGGCAACATCTCCTATGACCCGGCCAACCACGAGCGCATGACGAAGCTCCGCCAGGCCAAGGTCGACGGAATTGTGGCCGACATTCCCGACCTCGTCGTCGACGATCCCTCGGGTGAGGCCACGGTCCTCGTGATCGGCTGGGGTTCGTCCTACGGCCCGATCACCGCCGGCGTACGCCGGGCCCGCGCGGTGGGCGGCAAGGTCGCCCAGGTCCACCTGCGTCACCTGAACCCGTTCCCGGCCAACCTGGGCGAGATCCTGAAGTCGTATGACACGGTGATCTGCCCCGAGATGAACTCCGGCCAGCTCGCGATGCTCCTGCGTGCCAAGTTCCTCGTGGACGTGCAGAGCTATTCGCGCGTCCGCGGCCTGCCGATCTCGCTGTCCGAGTTGGCGTCCGACCTCCTCGAATTCATCGGCCACAGCGTCGAGCCGACCGAGGAGATGCTCAATGAGGAGATCAGAGACAACGGCGCCGAGCCACGCCACGAGGGTCACCACGACCCGAAGCCGACCGCTCTGACGGACCTCGGCCCCACCACCACCGAACTCGTCGATGCCAAGGATGCCCAGTGACCGCGACCGAATTCGAGGGCCTCAACCGGGTCCCGCTCAGCATCACCCCCCACAACCGCAAGGACTTCACTTCCGACCAGGAGGTCCGCTGGTGCCCCGGCTGCGGTGACTATGCCGTGCTGGCCGCGTTCCAGGGCTTCATGCCCGAGCTGGGCATCAAGCGCGAGAACACCGTCATCATCTCGGGCATCGGCTGCTCGTCGCGGTTCCCCTATTACGTGAACTCGTTCGGCATGCACTCGATCCATGGTCGCGCCCCGGCGATTGCCACCGGCGTCGCCACGGCCCGCGAGGACGTGGGCGTCTGGGTGATCACCGGTGACGGTGACGCGCTGTCCATCGGCGGCAACCACCTGATCCATGCCCTCCGCCGCAACGTCAACCTGACGATCCTGTTGTTCAACAACCGGATCTATGGCCTGACCAAGGGGCAATACTCCCCCACCTCCGAGCAGGGCAAGATCACCAAGTCGTCCCCGTTCGGCTCGGTGGACCAGCCGTTCAATCCGCTGTCGGTGGCCCTCGGTGCCGAGGCCTCCTTCGTGGCCCGCACCATCGATTCCGACCGCAAGCACCTCACCGAGGTCCTCACGGCCGCGGCGAAGCATCGGGGTGCGAGCTTCGTGGAGATCTATCAGAACTGCCCGATCTTCAACGACGGTGCCTTCGATGCGCTGAAGGGCAGCGACACCGCCGACGCGATCATTCCCCTGGTCCACGGTGAGCCGATCCGATTCGGGGCCGAGGGCCGCTTCGGCGTGGTACGCACCGATGCCGGCGGCCTGGAAGTGGTCGAGATCGACTACAGCAACGCCGATCAGGTGGTCGTCCACGATGCCCACAACGCCGATCCGAGCTATGCGTTCGCCCTGTCGCGACTGACCAACGTCGGTGTCCTGCGCCAGACCCCGATCGGGGTCCTCCGCCAGGTCAAGCGGCCGGTCTATGACGACCTGGTCCGCGAACAGATCGAGATTGCCAAGAACGACCAGGAGCCCACCCTCGAGGAGCTCCAGGGCCTGATCAACGGACGGGACACCTGGACCGTCGGCTGACCCTGACCACCAGAAATCGACCCCGGAGCCGGCGCTCACAGCGCTCGGTGCCGGGGTCGACCTGTGTCCGGAACACCCCGATCCCCTCGCGGCCATTCGGGGCTAGGCTCAGCGGGTGACACCTGACCGCCGCGCCCACAAGCTGGGTGTGTTCGCCGCTCTCGGCGCCTACTTCCTCTGGGGCATCGTCCCCATGTTCTGGCCCCTGCTCGACCGAGCCGGCGCCGTCGAGATCCTGGCCCACCGCATCGCGTGGTCCACGGTCTTCGGCGCGATCCTGGTGGCCGTGTTCGCGCGCAAGCGCTGGTGGGCCCAGATCACCGGTCGCGGCACGATCATGCGCCTCCTGCTCGCCTCGATCGTCATCGCGATCAACTGGGGCGTCTATATCTGGGCGGTCAACAACGGCCGGGTCACGGAGTCGGCGCTCGGCTACTACATCAACCCCCTGCTCGCGATCCTGGTCGGCGTCTTCGTCTTCTCCGAGAAGCTGTCCCCGGTGCAGTGGGGCGCGATCGGTCTCGCCGCGGTGGCCGTCGCGGTCATCACGATCGAATATGGCCAACCGCCGTGGGTCGCGCTCATCCTCGCCGTGTCGTTCACCATCTATGGCGTCATCAAGAAGCGCGTGAAAGTCGAACCGATCGTGTCACTCACGGTCGAGTCCGCCCTGATGTTCCTGCCGGCCGTGGGCTTCATGATCTGGCTGGCGTCCCGCGGCCAGTCCACTTTCCTCGAGCTGGGCATCGGCCACGACCTGCTGCTCGTCGCGTCCGGCATCGTCACGGCGGTCCCGCTCCTGCTGTTCGCCTTCGCCGCCCAGCGCATCCCGCTGTCCCTGCTCGGCCTCACCCAATACCTGGCCCCGACCATGCAGTTCCTGCTCGGCGTCTTCTATTTCAAGGAGGCCATGTCCTCGGGCCGATGGATCGGCTTCGCCCTCGTCTGGCTGGCACTCATGATCATCTCGACCCAGGCCGTGCTGATGGCGCGGCGCAAGCGGCGCGCGGAGCGTACCTCTCCCCCGGCTGAGGTCCCGGTCGAAGAGCCCCGATGAACGACGAACCCGATTTTGACGAACTGGCGGCCGAGTGGGCGCCGGGCAGCCATCGCGTACGCCGGTCTCGCACCGGGCTGTGGATCGCTCTCGGGATCGGGTTCCTGACGCTTGCCGTGGTCACTGTCATGGCCGTGGTGTGGCTCACCCGACCGAAAGATCCGGGCCCCGGGGAGCGCGCGGTCGCCTAACTCAACGCCGTCGCAGCCGCCGACGCCTCCGCCGCTGTCGACCTCGCCGCCACCAAGCCGACCGGTCCCCTCATCTCCGACGAGGCACTGGCCGCTTCGATGCAGACCCATCCACTGACAGACATCACCCTGGTCGAGGTCACGTCGATGACCACGACCCAGTCAGATGTGGTGGTCGACTACAAGCGTGGGGGTACGCCCGTGCGCACGACCATCGGGATGGTGCCCGACGGCGAGGGCAACTGGCTGGTCCGCCGACCCACCGCCACCGTGCGCATCGCGCCCTCGCCCCAGATGATCTCCCCCACGCTCGATGGCATCCCCCTCGAGTCCGGCCACTACGCCTACACCGTCGAGCTGTTCCCCGGCGCCCACACCCTGAGCGCCCAGTCCGAATGGCTTGAGTTCCCCGAACCGATCATGGTCGACGCCCCGGGAACCGTGGCGATGGTCGATCCGGTCGCGCGCGTGAGTGAGGCGTACGCCCCGAAGCTCCGCAGCGTCCTGGACGAGCGGATCAAGACGTGTGTGGCAGCGAGCGAGCTGGCCCCCAAGGGTTGCCCCTGGGCGCGCAAGGCGGCAGATGGGCAGCCGATAGTGCGAGGATCGGCACGCTATGAGCTTCTGAACGCCCCGTTGGCGGACTTCACCGCGCCCGGACCCGGGCCGATCGAGGCGCACGCGCGCGGCGATCTCGACCTCCGCCTCCGGCTGACGGCCACAGCGCAGTCCGGCGGTCAGGTGTCGGAGGATTTCGCAGTGAAGGCGCGATATGCCACCGACCTCCTCACCGAGGATCTCCAGGTCATCTGGGAGAACGACTGAGGGACCACTGCGACCTTTTCCAGCGCTGGCTAGGCTGAACGGCGTGACGAGCACGATCCCTGCCCTGACCCTTTCCGATTTCGACCGGGCCATCAGCCCGGCGGACGACCTGTTCCGCCACGTGAACGGCACCTGGCTGCGCACGAGCGAGATCGACCCCGACAAGCCGGGCGCCGGAGCCTTCATCGAACTCCGCGACGAGGCCGAGGCCGCCGTCCGCGACATCATCACCGGCCTCGATGCCGGCGAACCGGGCTCCGACGCCGCGCGCATCGCCGATCTGTACGCCAGCTTCATGGACACCGAGCGCATCGAGGCCCTCGGACTGAGCCCCCTGCAACCCTGGCT
Source organism: uncultured Enemella sp. (assembly GCA_964515145.1). Taxonomy (GTDB): domain Bacteria; phylum Actinomycetota; class Actinomycetes; order Propionibacteriales; family Propionibacteriaceae; genus Enemella. Next base: position 35,452 of record CAZEVN010000012.1, on the reverse strand, counting down.
CGACCAGGTCGACCAGCTCACGACCACCCAGGACCTGGCCCGCCTGTTCGGCACCTGGCTGGCCCTGGGCGTACGCTCGACCCTCGGCTTCGGCGCCGACGCCGACCCGGGCAACCCGGAGCGGGCACTGCTGTTCAGCGGCCAGTCCGGGCTCGGCCTGCCGGATGAGAGCTACTACCGCGAGGAGCAGCACGCGAAGATCCGGGAGGAGTACGCCCAGCACGTCGAGCGCACGTTCACTCTCATCGGTGCGCCCGACCCGGCCGCCGCCGCAGCTCGCGTACTCGAGCTGGAAACCGCCCTCGCCGCCGCCCACTGGGACAAGGTGCGCACGCGGGACCTGCAGCAGATGTACAACCTGATGACCTGGGCCGACTTCGCCGCTGCGGCTCCATGCCTGGACTGGACGGCGTTCCGCGAGGCCGCCGGCATCCCCGAATCCGCACTCACCGAACTGGTCAACGCCCAGCCGTCCTATGTGACCGGCCTCGCCGAGCTGGTGACCGACGATCGCCTCGAGCAGTGGCGCGACTGGGCCCGCTTCGCGCTCGTGTCGTCGCTGTCGCCCTATCTGCCGGAGGCCTTCGTCGCGGAGCGGTTCCACTTCTATGGGACGGTCCTGAGCGGTACGCCGACCAACCGCGAGCGCTGGAAGCGCGGCGTCGCGCTGGTCGAGGGGGCGCTCGGTGAGGCCGTCGGCAAGATCTATGTGAACCAGCACTTCACCGTCCGCGCCAAGGAGCGCATGGACGTCCTGGTGGCCAACCTGATCGAGGCCTATCGGCAGTCGATCACCGATCTCGACTGGATGACCGAGGACACCAAGGCCGAGGCGCTGACCAAGCTCTCGCGGTTCCGGCCCAAGATCGGCTTCCCCGAGGAGTGGCGCGACTATTCGACGCTCGTCATCGACCGCGACGACCTGATCGGCAACGTCATTGCGGCCAACCGGTTCGAGCTCGACCGCGAGATCGCCAAGGCGCTGCAGCCGGTGGACCTGAAGGAATGGTTCATGACGCCGCAGACAGTGAATGCCTACTATCACCCGTTGCGCAACGAGATCGTCTTCCCGGCCGCGATCCTGCAGCCGCCGTTCTTCAACGATACCGCCGACGATGCGGTCAACTATGGGGCGATCGGCGCGGTCATCGGCCACGAGATCGGCCACGGCTTCGACGACCAGGGTTCGACCTGCGACGGCGACGGTCGCCTGCGGAATTGGTGGACCGACGCCGACCGCGCCGCGTTCACCGACCGCACGAAGGTGCTGATCGATCAGTACGCCGAGTTGTCGCCCGAGGGTGCCGACGGCCAGAAGGTCAACGGTGAACTCACCATCGGTGAGAACATCGGCGACCTGGGTGGACTGTCCATTGCCCTCAAGGCCTGGCGGATCGCGACCGAGGGGCAGGACGTGCCCGAGGTCGACGGGCTGACCGGTGAGCAGCGGCTGTTCCTGTCGTGGGGTGCGGTGTGGCAGGCGAAGTACCGGCCCGAAATGGTCAAGCAGCGGCTGGCGACGGACCCCCACTCGCCGAACGAGTTCCGGTGCAACCAGATCGTGCGCAATATCGATGCGTTCTATGACGCCTTCGATGTCACGCCCGACAACGCGCTGTGGCTCGATCCGGGGCTGCGCGTCACGATCTGGTAGGCGCGGCGGGCGGAACCGTATTTGTGTGTCGCCCGGTCGGCACGTAGAAATTGAAACCGTGACGACCGATCAGACCGAAGTCCCCAGCGAGGCCGGCGCAACCCCGTCCCTCCCCGAGAACACCGTGCGGGCCGCAGTGCCGCAGGTGGCCCGGGGATTCGTCCTCGGCACCGTCGATCTCGTGCCAGGGGTCTCGGGCGGCACCGCCGCGCTGGTGCTCGGCATCTATCGCCAGCTCATCGCGTCGATCCATCACACGGCGACGACCGTGACCCGGCTCGTGCGGGGTGACTTGCACGGCTTCCGCGATGGCGTGCGCCGGATTCCTCTCCTGTGGCTCGGCGGTCTCGGCATCGGTGTCATCACCGTCATCCTGCTGCTGTCCGGACCATTGGAGCGTTCGCTCGAAGCCTTCCCCGTGCCACTCGCGGGGCTCTTCTCGGGCCTGATCACCGCAGCGATCATCCTCTGCTGGCGCCAGCTGCAGCAAGTGAAGCCGATGACCTGGGTGCTGGTAGCGATCTCGGCCGTGGTGACGTTCTTCGGCCTCGGCCTGGCGCCCACCAACGATGGGACCGGCCCCGCGCCGGCACTGTGGGTGTTCTTCCTGTCCGGCGCCATCGCGATCTGCGCGATGATCCTGCCCGGCATCAGCGGCGCGTTCATCCTGGTCCTGCTGGGGATGTATCCCCATGTCATCGGTGCTGTCGCCGACCGCGAGTGGTCGACCATGGCGATCTTCGCGCTCGGCTGTGCCGTCGGCCTGGCCCTGTCCGGATCAGCGCTCAACTGGCTGCTGACGCACTATCACGACTTCGTGCTGGCCCTCATGATCGGCCTGATGGTCGGTTCGCTCCGCGTCCTCTGGCCGTGGCCCCACGGTCTGGGCAACCCGGAGATGGCGCTGCCGACCGCCACTACGGCCTTGCTGCCCATCGTGCTCGGCGTGGGCGGGTTCGCCCTGGTCATGTCGGCGGAGGCCATCGCCAAGCGCGTACGCCGCGACAACCAGTTGGCCTGACGTCCTCCCCTGACGCCGCAGGTATGCTGGCATACATGAAGCGTACGACCGTCAAGATCCCCGACCATCTGGATGCCAAGCTCCGTCACGAGGCCCAGCGTCGCGGAGCGACCATCGCCGACATCACCCGCGAGGCACTTGAGGCATACTTGGGCGAAGAATCGACCCGACGGCACCTGGGTGCCGCGGGAGCAGGCCGTAGCGGTCAGTCGGACATCTCCGAGCGCATCGAAGAGATCCTTGCCGCAGAGGCAGTGCGATAGCCGGGCTGATCGTCGACGCCGGGCCGCTTTATGCCTATGTCGACGCTGATGACGCCCACCACGCCGCAGTACTGGAACTCCTTGAAACTCACCCCGGACCTCTCATAGTCCCCACCCTCGTGATCACCGAGGTGGTGTATCTGCTGGCGACCAGGCTGGGAAGCGGACCTGAGGTGCGCTTTCTCGGCGACCTCGCCTCCGGCGCCTTCATGGTGGCGCCGGTGCATCCTTCCGATTGGATCCGCATAGCCGAACTGGTGGCTCGCTATCGCGACCTGCCCCTGGGCACGGTGGACGCCTCGGTGATCACGTTGGCCGAACGACTGAAGATATCCGAGGTAGCCACCGTGGACCGGCGACACTTCACGGTGGTCCGGCCCAGCCACGTCGGCGCCTTCACGCTGCTTCCCTGACCCGACGTGAATCAGTCGCGGCTGAATGAGGTCTGCGGGCGGGGCTGGCGTACGCCATCGATCTCGACGTCGACGAACTCGTCATAGAACGCGATTCGGCCGGCGATCTCGGCGCACGCGGGGACAGGATCGGCATAGGTCCAGGCGATGTCGCGATGGTCGCCGAAACTCCAATAACCGGTTGTCTCGCCCTTGTAGGGGCACCGAGTGACGGTTGAGGACTCGGTCAGCAGGCCGAGGTTCACATCGCGCACGGGCAGATAGGACCGCATCGGCAGGCCGGTCTCGAAAAGCAGCACCGGGAAGCGGCTTTCGGCGAGCACCTCCCCGTCGAGCAACACCCGGACGTGCCGTGACGATCGCAGGGCGTCCACGCGCTTGTAGGGATCGCGGGGATGGACGAAGACCTCGTCCTCCTCCTCGGTCCATCGGTCGAGTACGCCCGGCTCCCAGCTCACCACCACCCGCTCCGGCAACGCCGCGAGGCGCCAGGCCACGGGACGCTGCGGCACATCTGCGTGCGCACCGGCCAGGGCGAACCACTGCAGGACCGGAGTCTGCGGCCCGAAGAACGGGTGCGCAGCGGACGGCGGGGTGGTTTCGCGGAGCGTACCTGGGGCGATGGCATGAGGTGGGAATGCATAGAACGGCACGGGAAAACCGGGGGTCCAGAACATCAGGGACTCGCGGCTGTTGACGATGGCACGATCACCCAGCCAGCCCCGGACCCATCGATCACTGGTCTCGGTGCGGAGCTCGCCGGTCGGTTCGCTGCGGTGCGGCATGGGTCAACCGTAGGTCGCATTCGGGCGGCGTGGAGTTGTTTCGCCAAGCTCAGTCGAGCGAACGCCGAACCGTCAGCATCTGCTCGATCGTGCCGACCGGTCCTTGTTCGTCGTGGAGGACCGAGGACGTGAGCCCATGGCCCTTGGGGCCGATGGTGACATTGGTGTCCAAACCCATCCAGCCGCGGACCGGCTCACGATGGAGGTGGATGGTGAGGTCGACATTGGGGAATGCCCAGTCATGCGGAGATACGCGCACCGCGACGCCATTCGCGGTGTCGGCCAACCGGAGGAAGTGTGCGGTCGGGGTCGAGGGTTCGTCGGCGACGATGTCGGTGGGAGAACGCAGCCAAGTGCGCGATCGACCTGGCCGGCGCTCGACGCTCCGGAACTCCAGGCCAGCGATATAGCCCCCGCCCCACATATCGCTGGCCGGCCAGAGCGGCACTTCATCGGGTGGCGGCATCGGCGCGAGGTCGTGCCCCGCGACCTCCTCGGAGGCGAACTCGGCCAGCCGCCAGGCTCGGGCGCTGACGCGGCGACGTCCCTCGATCGTGGCCACGGCCTCGAGGAGCTCGATCGACTTCCCCGGGCGCAACGTCCGCACCTCCACAGTCGTCGGCTGCGCCGGGATCATGCCGAGGATGTCGAACGAGATGCGCGACAGTTGCATGCCCTCGCGGGGGACGTGCAGTTCGAGGCAATGGGCCATGAGCCCGGCGACCGGAGCCATGTGTTGTTCGTCGGTGCGCCAGGCACCCTGCGCGTGGATGGTCGGGACGAACGTCGTGGCATCGCGCCGCATGTAGTAGCCGGTCGACTCCTCCCCCGCACCGAATCCTGCCGGCAGGCCACGCACCAGTTCCATGGGTCCAGACTAGAACGGCCCGGTCTGGATCGGGTTGAAGGATTGTTGCTGCCAGAGCGCCAAAATCCTTCAACCGAATCGTCAACTCGTCGGGCTCAACCGGTGACCGTGTCGAACGTCACCCGACCGTCTCTTCCAGGTCCGCCGCGACGGCGATCAGGAGGGCATCCTCGTGGAGCCGGCCCCCGAGCATGACGCCGAACGGCAACTCGACGCCGTCGATGATCTCCGTGTGCAGCGGCAGGCTGATCGCCGGCCGACCGGTGAGGTTGTAGATCGACGTCCACGGCGTGAACCGCGTCTGCTTGGCGAAGTCCTCGGCCGGGTCATCGTCATCGCGCAGGGATCCATGGACCGCTGGCGGTTGGGCCAGGGTCGGTGTGAGGATGAGGTCGAAATCGTCCCACAGCGCGGCGGTCTGCCGGGTCACCTGTTGGGCGGCGATGAGCGCGGCTGCGTGCTCCTGGCCCGAATAGCGGCGGCCCTGCTCACGCAGCCAGCGGGTCAGCGGGCGCAGCTGGTCCTCGGCCTCCGGGGGGACGGGTGCCCCGAGCGAGCCCACGGCCCAGATCGCCGCGAAGGCGTCCCAGGCTCGGGCGTCGAACGGCCGCGGCGCGGGAGCGATCTCGTGCCCGAGCGCCGCGAGCAGGCCCGCGGTCTTCTCCACCGCCGCCAGCGCTCCGGGATGGACCTCGGCATCGTCGGTGATGACGGGCTCGGTGAGTACGCCCACGCGCAGCGGTTGGACGCGTTGGTCTGCGGCCGCGAGGAAGGTGCCCGACGGGTTGGGGGCGAAGTAGGGATCGCCGGGCCACCCCTTGGCCAGGACATCCAGCGCCGCGGCGGTGTCCCGCACGGTCCGGGTGAGTACGCCCTCCGAGACGAGCCCGGGACCATCGACACCGAGCGGCCCTTTCGAGACGCGGCCCCGGCTGGCCTTCAGCCCGACCAGCCCACAGGCGGCGGCGGGAATGCGGATGGAGCCGCCCCCGTCGGAGCCGTGCGCGATGGGGACGACCTTCGAGGCCACGGCTGCAGCCGCTCCCCCGGACGACCCTCCTGCACCACGCCTGGGATCGAACGGCGTGCTCGCCGGGGGCCGGCCCTCCGGCTCCGTGTAACACGGCAGCCCGAACTCCGGGGTGGCCGTCTTGCCGATGATCACCGTCCCGGCGTCCCGCAGGCGCAGCACCACCCCGTCATCCGTGGTGGCGACATTGCCGCGCAGGACGGGCGTACCCCCCTCCAACGGCAGCCCCGCCACCTGCGTGAGGTCCTTGATCGGGCAGGGCACCCCGAACAACGGCCCGGGCGTGAAGCCCTCGTCGTCGAGCATGTTCTGCAGTTCGTCGGCGCGGGCCAATGCCCGCTCGTCACAGATATGCGTGAACGCCCCGAGCGTGTCGGCGTGGGCCCGGGCGAGCGCGTCCTCGGTGGCTTCGCGTACGCCCACCAGGCCGGTCCGGATCGCCGTCGACAGGTCCAGCGCACTCATCTCGTTGATCTGCACATGAGCGAGTCTAGGCAGACGCTCCGCGGAAACGCGCGCTCGGGGCCCGGAGCTAGGCTGACGGCATGCAGCCCCTGGTCCGCGTGGCAACTGCCGAGGATGTGCCGGCGCTGGTCGCGCTGCGCGCCGAGATGTTCCGCACGATGGGGAGCGACCCCGATGCCGATCCCGACTGGGAACAGGGCGCGACACGCTGGTTCACCGAGCGCATCGACGACGCCCGGTTCCGGTTCGCGGTCGTCGAGGTCGCCGGTCAGGTCGTGTCCTGCGCGATCGGTTTCCGACGTGACACGCCGCCCTCCCCCGGCAATCCGACGGGTGGGGACGTCCACGTCAACAACGTGTCGACCATGGCGCAGGAACGTGGCAAGGGGTACGCCAGCCTCGCCCTCGCCGACGTCATGGCCTGGGCCCGAGCCTCGGGCGTACGCCGGGCCGAGCTCATGGCGACTGCCGAGGGGCAGCGCCTCTATGAGCGCGAGGGCTTCACGGTGCACGAATACCCCGCGATGCGGGCCCGGCTGGGTGGCTCCTCATGAGTCGGCGCGCCGAACGTGTGACCGTCGTGACCGATGAGGGCAATCGCTACCCGGGCTGGGCGATCCTCGACGACGTGGTGCTCGTGCGCAACCTGCGGCGCACCGACTTCTGCCCGACTGTGCGGGTCGAACATGAGGGGCGCCAACTCGGCGTACTCGATCGGGTGAACAGTGCCCCAGCAGCCGGCCGCAATCGGAGCGGAGTCGCCCTCGTCCTGGCCCCGGGGTCACTCGACGTGGGCACCGAAGCTCTGCCGCCCGACGCCACTCCGGGCCCGTGGTCGGCGGAGTTTCCCACGCTGCAACCTGCAGACGGGCTCAAGCCGAACGCGTGACCACCTGATCGCACAGCTCTTCGAGCGCGGTGCGCGCCGGGCCCTCGGGCAATACGGCGAGCCGATTACGCGCCACCCCGGCCCTCCGGGCCACCTCCGCACGTGCCTCGTCGATCGCCGGATGGCGACGCAGCAGCTCGATGGTTTCGGCCAGATCGGCGTCCTCGGTCAGGTCCGAGCGGATGAGTTCCCGCAGGCGCGCGTCGGCCGGATCGGTCGAGCGGAGCGCGAGAAGAGTGGGCAGCGTGGGTACGCCCTCCCGCAGATCCGTGCCCGGTGTCTTCCCGGTGACGTCGGACGTGATGTCGATGATGTCGTCGGAGAGCTGGAAGACGATGCCGATGTCTTCACCGAACTGGCGCAGCGCCTCGAGCACCTCGGCCGAGGCGCCCGACACCATGCCGCCGAACAGCGCCGATGTCGCGATGAGCGAACCCGTCTTGTCGGCCACCACATCGAGATAGTGGGCCAGTGGGTCCTCGCCATCGGCGGGGCCGATGGTCTCGGCGATCTGGCCGTGCACCAGTCGGGCGAACGTCTCGGCCTGCAGGTGCACATAGTCGACGCCGAGCTCGGCCACGGTTGTCGAGGCGCGCGCGAACAGGAAGTCACCGACCAGGATCGCCACGGAGTTCTGCCAACGGCGGTTGGCGCTGGGCGCGCCCCGGCGGATATCCGCATCGTCCATGACATCGTCGTGATAGAGGCTCGCCACGTGGGTGAGCTCGACCACGAGGGCTGCCCGGATCAGATCCTCCTCGTCGACCTCGCCCCCAAAGTGGGAGGCCAGGACGACGAGCACCGGGCGGAATCGCTTGCCGCCGGCATTGATGATGTGTTGGGCCGCCTGGGTGACCAGCTCGGTCTGTCCGCCGGCACGCTCCAGCAGCCGTTCCTCGATGACTGCGAGGCGGTCCTGCATCGCCTCGGTGAACACCTCATCGGTCACAGCTCCACTGCTTGCCAGCACACATCCTCCTTCGAGATCAGATCGTTTGCGCCCTCACCGGGAATCAGCGCAGGAACTCGCCCGCCATGGTCGCCACATCCAGCAGCGGCCCGGGCAGAATACCGAGAAGCACCGTGATGATGCATCCGAGTGCCACCACCGAAGAGGTCATCCAGCTCGGCGTGACCACCTCGATGTCGTCGTCGACCGGCGCCGAGAAGAACATCACAAGAATCACGCGGAGATAGAAGTAGGCCGCGACCAGCGAGACCAGCACGGCAACCAGGACCAGCCAGCCGTAGCCGCCGTTCCAGGCCGAGGCGAACACGGCCCACTTGCCGATGAATCCGGACGTCAGCGGGATGCCCGCGAACGACAACAGGAACAGCGCGAAGGCTGCGGCCATGCCGGGCGACTTGCGGCCGAGCCCGGCCCAGCCGTCGATCGAGGTGACCTCGCCGCCCGAGTTGCGGACCATGGTGACGATCGCGAACGCACCGACGGTCGCCACGCCATATGCAGCCAGATAGAACATGACCGCACCGACCGAGGTGAGCTGGCCGGTGCCGACACCGGAGCCGGCCTGGGCCGCACCCACAACAGCCGTAAGGAGGAAGCCCGCATGGGCCACCGACGAATAGGCCAGCAGCCGCTTGATGTCGGTCTGTGTGATCGCGAAGATCGTGCCGATGATCATGGTCAGGACGGCGATCACCGCCATCAGCGGCTGCCAGTCCCAGGCCCGACCACCGAGCGCGACATAGAAGACACGCAGCAGTGCACCCACCGCGGCGATCTTCGTGCAAGCGGCCATGAAGGCGGTCACCGGCGTGGGCGCGCCCTGATAGACGTCCGGGGTCCACGAGTGGAACGGCACGGCACCGACCTTGAACAGCAGGCCGATCGCCAGCAGACCCATGGCGCCGAAGAGCAGCGCCTCGGAGCCCTGCTGCGCCGTGACCGCACGGGAAATGCCACCGAGTTCGAGCGAGCCCGAATAGCCATAGAGGAATGCCGCGCCCATGAGGAAGAACGCCGACGAAAGTGCTCCCAGCAGGAAGTATTTGACGGCGGCTTCCTGCGACAGCAGACGGCGGCGACGCGCCATGCCGGCCATCAGATAGAGCGGCAGCGACAGGACTTCGAGTGCCACGAACATGGTGATCAGGTCGTTGGCCGCGGGGAACAACAGCATGCCGGTCAGGGCGAAAAGCAGGAGCGGATAGATCTCGGTGTGCTCCAGCTTGGCCTTGATGGCGTCGGCCTCGGCGGGCGTGCCCGGAACGGAGGCCGCCTGCGGCGTGAAGGCCGTCGAGCCTCCGCCCAGACGCCGCTCGGCGAAGATCAACAGGCTGAACAGCGTCAGGACCAGCAGCATCGTCCAGATGAAGTGGGTCGGGCCGTCGAGGGCGATGGCGCGGACAGCGCCGATGCCCAGATTGCCGCTGGCCCAGTTCACGATGGTGAACACCAGCGCCAGGATCAGGACGAAGGCGGTGAAGGCCACCTGAATGCCGGCACGCTTGCCGCGCTTGGCGAAGGTTTCGATGCCGACCCCGACGCAACCACCCAGGAAGACGACGATCAGCGGCGCGAGCTGCAGATAGTCGATGGAGGGGATTTCAAAGGTGAACATCAGTTGGATCCCTTCGCAAGCGGCGCGGCGGGTTCAGCCATGCCGACCTGTTGCATCGTGGTCTGGACCGCCGGCTCGATGATGTCGAGCATCGGCTTCGGGAAGACGCCGAAGGCCAGGATGATGATCACCAGCGGGGCGATGGCCCACTTCTCGCGACCGTTGAGGTCGCTGGAGCCGTCGGCCGCGAATGTCCGGGCGATCTGGGGCGTCACCGGGCCGGTCATCGTCCGCTGGTAGGTGAGCAGGATATAGAGGGCCGACAGGACCATGGCCACTGTCGACAGGCCCGCCACCAGCGGCATCCGCGCATACGAGCCGGCGATCACCATGAACTCGGACACGAAGCTCGAGAAACCGGGCAGGGCCAGCGACGACAGGCCGCCCATTAGGAACAGGCCCGCCAGGACCGGAGCCACCTTCTGGACACCACCGAACTCGCGCAGATCCTGCGTACCCCGTCGTTGGACCATGAAGCCCGCCACGAGGAAGAGCACCGCCGTCGAGAAGGCGTGGTTGAACATATAGAAGGTTGCGCCGGTCATCGACACACTCGTGAAGGCGAAGATGCCGAGCACGATGAAGCCGAAGTGGCTGATCGAGGTGAAGGCGATCAGGCGCATGATGTCCTTCTGGCCGACCGCCGCCAGAGCGCCATAGATGATCGAGATCAGGGCCAGGACGACGATCACGGGCGAGGCCCAGCGGCTTGCCTCGGGGAAGAGCTCCAGGCAGAACCGGATCATGCCGAAGGTGCCGATCTTGTCGAGGATGCCGACCATCAGCGTGGAGGTTCCGGGTGTGCCGTGTTCGGCCGCATCCGGCAGCCAGGTGTGGGCCGGGACCATCGGGGCCTTCAGCGCGAACGCGATGAAGAAGCCGAGGAACAGCCAGCGGCTCAGCGAGCCGTCGAGGTTCAGCGCAGCGAGATCGGACAGCAGATAGGTCGGCCGGCCGAGCTCACGGATCGACACGACATAGAGCCCGATGACCGCTGCCAGCATGACCAGGCCACCGGCCAGGCCGAACAACAGGAACTTGATCGCCGCATAACCGCGCCGGGCGCCACCGAAGCCGCCCAGCAGGAAATACATCGGGATCAGCGTCGCCTCGAAGAACAGATAGAACAGCAGCACGTCGGTCGAGAGGAACACGAACAGCGACAGCGATTCGAGCACCAGCACGAGAGCGAAATAGACGTGGGCGTTCCACCGGTCGTCGGCGTCCACGGTGTCCCAGGACGCCAACAGCACGAAGGGGGTCAGAACCACGGTGAGCAGCACCATGGTGAGGCTGATGCCGTCCAGGCCGAGGGCATAGTGCGCGCCGAAAGCCTCGATCCAGGGCAGCTGGACCGAGAAGCGCTCACCAGCGGCGTACTGGATCGCAATGGCCACACCCAGGACGAGGGTGGCGAGCGAGAAGACCATGCCCAGGGACTTGGCCCGCTCGCCCTTCACCATCATCAGCACGGCGGCGCCGAGCAGGGGCAGCACGCCCAGCAACGAGAGCCAGGGGAAACTCATCTGTGCGACTCCTTGGGTCAGGCCAGGCGGCCGAGGACGAGCACGATCCCGACGAGGGCGGCACCGGCCACCATCGTGAGGGCGTACGAGCGGACATAACCCGTCTGGAGGCGACGGAGCTGGGTGGACAGGCCGCGGAAGGTGGCCGCCGTGCCGTTGACGAATCCGTCGACACCCTTGCTGTCGATCGTGGTGGCGATGGCGTTCGCTGTGCCCATGACCGGGTTGGCCACCAGCGCATCGTTGATCGCGTCACCATAGAGATCGTTGCGGGCCGCCACTTCGAGCGCATTGCCGGAGGGCACATAGGTCGGGATGTCGGAGCGGAACACCCACCAACCCGCCAGGACACCGAGCGCGACCGCCACCAGCGTGACCAGACCGATCGGGGAGACGAAGCCCTCCCACCAGTTCGCCGGCGAGTGCGCCACGTGGTGGCCGCCGACGGCCGGATCGAGCCAACCCACGATGAAGCTGTTGAGCAGGAAGCCACCGATGATCGACATGACCGCGAGGATGATCAGCGGCACGGTCATCACGGCCGGCGACTCGTGCGGGTGACGCTCGACGAAGCCATTCGGGTTGTTCTCGTTCTCCTTGACCCACCGACGCTTGCCCCAGAAGGTCATCATCATCATGCGGGTCATGTAGTAGGCAGTCACCAGGGCACCGATGATCGCCAGGACACCGACCAGCGGGCTGTGCTGGAAGGCCGCGGTGATGATGTGGTCCTTCGAGAACGCGCCCGAGAAGCCCGGGACACCGATGATCGCGAGATAGCCCATCGCAAAAGTCAGATAGGTGACCTTCATGAACTTCGACAGGCCGCCATAGTTGCGCATGTTCACGTCGTCGTTCATGCCATGCATGACCGAACCGGCGCCGAGGAACATGTTGGCCTTGAAGAAGCCGTGGGTGATCAGGTGGAAGATCGCGAAGGCGTACGCCGCCGGGCCGATGCCCGCCGCCAGCATCATGTAACCGATCTGGGACATCGTCGAACCAGCGAGGGCCTTCTTGATGTCGTCCTTCGACGTTCCGATCCAGGCGCCGGCCAGCAGGGTGACCGTGCCGACCACGACCACGACAGTGGAGGCGATGGAGCTCTCGGCATAGATCGCGTGCGAGCGGGTGACGAGATAGACACCCGCGGTGACCATGGTGGCCGCGTGGATCAGGGCCGACACCGGGGTCGGACCCTCCATGGCGTCCAGGAGCCAGGCCTGCAGCGGCACCTGGGCCGACTTGGCGCAGGCACCCAGCAGCAGGAACAGGCCGATCATCGTCGCCGTGGTCGCACCCGCACCGAAGGTGGTGCCCTCGGCAGTGGCGAGACCGCTGGCAGCCGCGTTGACATCCGCGTACGCCACAGAGCCGAAGGTGGCGAACATCGTCGCCATGGCCAGTGCCATGCCGATGTCACCCACACGGTTCAGGACGAACGCCTTCTTGGCGGCCGCGGCCGCGGACGGCTTGTGCTGCCAGAAGCCGATCAGGAGATAGGACGCGAGGCCCACGCCTTCCCAGCCGATGAAGAGCACCAGATAGTTGTCGGCCAGCACCAGCAGCAGCATGGCCGCGATGAAGAGGTTGAGATAGGCGAAGAAGCGTCGACGCCGCTCGTCATGGGCCATGTAGCCGATCGAATAGATGTGGATCAGCGAGCCCACACCGGTGATCAGCAGGACGAAGAGGATCGACAACTGGTCGACCAGCAGGCCGACCTTGACATCCCAGGGTCCGACACCGATCCACTGATAGAGGGCGTCATTCACCGAGCGCCGCTCGGGGTTGAACAGCATCTGGCCCATGAGGCAGGCGCCGATCACGAACGACCAGAGCGAGGCTGCGGTGCCGAGGAAGTGGCCCCACTTGTCGCCGGCGCGTCCGACCAGGAGCAGGATCGCGGCCGACACCAGCGGCACAGCGATCATGGTCCAGGCCCAATTGAACATCCCCACCGCTTCGACCGTGGTGGTGGTTTCGAGAAGGTTCACCGCTATCCCCTCAGAACTTCAGCAGGTTCGCGTCGTCGACCGAGGCCGAGCGGCGGGTCCGGAAGATGGCCACGATGATCGCCAGGCCGACCACGACTTCTGCCGCAGCCACCACCATGACGAAGAACGACGCCACCTGGCCGTGCAGGTTGCCGTGCACGCGCGAGAAGGTCACCAGCGCGAGGTTGCAGGCGTTCAGCATCAGCTCGACGGACATGAACGCCACGATCGCGTTGCGTCGGACCATGAAGCCGACGGTGCCGATCGTGAACAGGATGACCGACAGGATCAGGTAATTGTCGGGGCTCACGCCTTGTCTCCCATCTCGTCCGCGTCGGAGTCGCCGCGTTCCAGCTCACGGCCGGCGGGCCGGCCGTTGACCGCATCGGTGTCGCCCCCGAGCGCCGCGACCGTCGCGCGCGTGGCATCGGCCAGACGCGGGCCGTCCACCACGGTGCCGCGCGAACGCATCGACTTCGGGACCGACGCCTCGGACACGCTGCCGTCGGGCAGCAGTGCGGGCACGTCGACCGCGTTGTGGCGGGCGTACACACCCGGGGTGGGCAGGTTGCCGGGGTGCTCGCCGGTCTCGGCGTAGCGCTTCATGCGCGCGATCTGCAGCTGGCGCTGCGAGACCTTCTCGCCGATCCGCTCGCGGTACGCCAGCACCATCGCGCCGAGCGCAGCGGTGATCAGGAGGGCCGAGGTGGCCTCGAAGACCAGCACGTAGTCGGAGAAGATCAGCTGGGCCAGACCGGGGACGTTGCCGCCGTGCGCATTGTTGGCGCCCTCGATGCCGATGATGTTGCCATCGACCACGGCATTGCCGACCGCGAGGATGAGCAGGACGAGTACGCCCAGCGCCGCCAGCAGCGCCATGACGCGCTGGCCCTTGAGGGTCTCGACCAGAGAGTCGGACGTGTCGACGCCGATCAGCATGACGACGAAGAGGAAGAGCATCAGGACCGCGCCCGTGTAGACGATGATCTGCACTGCGAACAGGAACGGGGCACCCTGGGTCGCGTACTGCACCGCGAGCGACACCATGACGGTGGCCAGGCACAGTGCGGAGTGGACGGGCTTGCGCGAGAGCACCATGCCGAGGGCTGCGATCACCATGATCGGTGCGAGCACCCAGAAGGCGACATCACCGGCGGTCGCCAGCGGAATCAAGGGCGTCATTCGGTCCCTCCCTGCTGCTCGGGAGTCGGCACATCGGCCGGCTGACCGATGCGGGTGTCGGGCTGGCCCATGCTCGGCAGCCCCAGGAAGTAGTCCTTCTCGTTGTCGCCGAGGCGACGCGGATGGGGCGGCTGCTCCATGCCGGGCAACAGCGGCGCGAGAAGGTCGTCCTTCTCATAGATCATGGATTCGCGCGTGAAGTCGGCCAGCTCGAACTCATTGGTCATCGTGAGCGCGCGCGTCGGGCACGCCTCGATGCACAGGCCGCAGAGGATGCAGCGCAGATAGTTGATCTGGTAGACGCGGCCGTAACGCTCGCCGGGCGAGTAGTTCTCGCCGTCGACGTTGCTGGCGCCCTCGACATAGATCGCGTCGGCCGGGCACGCCCAGGCGCAGAGCTCACAGCCGACACACTTCTCCAGGCCGTCGGGCCAGCGGTTGAGCTGGTGCCGACCGTGGAAGCGCGGCGCGGTGACCTTCGGCTTGAGGGGGTAGTCCTGGGTGAATGTCTTGCGGAACATGGTCCGGAAGGTGACTCCGAATCCAGCCCACTGGTCGAAGAACCCCATCAGGAATCTCCCTCGTTCTTGGTTGTGCTGGGGGCGCTCTCACGAACCGTCTCGCCCCTGACCACGTCGGCCGTGCCCGGCAGGCGCTGGCCCGGTTTGGGCGGGACGGGATAGCCACCGGCGAACGGATCGAACTCCGCCTCCGGATCCTCGGGTTCCGGTTCGGGGGCGTGGTTGTCGACGATATAGAGATAGGCCACCAGGGCGGCGATGAACAGCACGATGCTCACCAGCGCCACGACAGTGAACCCGGCGTTGAACACGTTACGGACCGTGGCCACGGCCAAAATCCAGCCCAGTGCCACCGGGATGAGGAACTTCCAGCCGAACGCCATGAACTGGTCATAACGGAACCGCGGGAGCGTACCCCGGAGCCAGACGAACATGAAGATGAACAGGATGACCTTGAGGGTGAACCACAGCAGGCCCCACCAACCCTGGTCGAGGAACGTCCCGGTCAGCGGCCACGGCGCGTGCCAGCCACCCAGGAACAGGGTGACGGCGATCGCGGAGACGTTCACCATGTTGATGTATTCGGCGAGGAAGAACATGGCGAAGCGGAAGCCCGAATATTCGGTGTGGAAGCCACCCACGAGCTCCGACTCGGCCTCGGGGAGGTCGAACGGGGCGCGGTTGGTCTCGCCGACCATCGAGATGACATAGACGGCGAAGGCCGGGAAGAGCAGCAGGGCGTACCACCCCGGCAGCGGAATCTCGACGCCGAGGATGTTCAGCGGGAGCTGCTGGGCCGCGACGATCTCCGAGGTGGACATTGAGCGGGCATACATGAACACGGTGACGAAGCTCAGGCCCATCGCGATCTCATAGGAGATCATCTGGGCGCTCGAGCGCAGGCCGCCGAGCAGTGAATAGGTCGAGCCGGAGGACCAGCCGGCCAGGACGATGCCATAGATGCCGACGGACGCCAGCGCGAGCAGCGCCAGCACCGAGACCGGCAGGTCGGTCAGCTGCAGCGTCGTCTCGACGCCGAACATCGTGACCTCGCCGCCGAGCGGAATCATGGCCAGGATCGAGAAGGCGGGGATGGCCGTGAGATAAGGCGCGAGGTTGTAGACGAACTTCTCGGCGTTCTTGGGCCGGAAGTCCTCCTTCACCATCAGCTTCACGCCGTCGGCGAGCGACTGCAGCGTGCCCCAGGGGCCATTCATGATCGGGCCGACGCGGTGCTGCATCTTGGCAACGACCTTGCGCTCGAACACGATGTTGAACAGCGTGAACACCAGCAGATAGACCAGCACGCCGGCGGCCTTGATCAGCGTGATCCACCAGGGGTCGGTGCCGAAGATCGACAGATCCATCGGGGTCATGCGTCAGCTCCTTCAACCGAATCCGCGCTCGTGCCCTCGGCGAGGGTCACGGTGACGACATCGCCGGAGACCGCGCCGAGTGCCGTGCTGAGCCGGGAACCGCGCGGAGCGGCCGGGGCCCAGACGACGCCGTCGATCATGTCCACGGTGATGGCGAGCGGGAGGACCAACTCGCCGCCGTCGGTCGACAGTTTGATCGGCGTGCCCTCGGGCAGGCCGTTGGCCATCGCGGCGTTCATGCGGATCACCGGCGTACGCGCGGTGGCCTGCAGCGCCGGCTCCCCGTCGGCCCCGCGGGAGTCGTCGATGAGTTCGCGCCACGAGGCGAGCACAGCCTGGCCCTCCCCGGGCTCGGGGGTGGCCTCGCGGTCGCGGACCGGCATCTCTGCGCGCGCGCCGTCCCACGGGCCGAGCTCGTCGAGTTCGCGCTTGGCTTCCTCCGCCGTGCGGATGCCCAGCGGGCTGCCCATCGCATCGGCCAGCGCGGCCAGGACCCGGAGATCGCTCATGACGTGCTGGGTGCCGAGGAACTTGGTGACCGTCCGCTCGCGACCCTCCCAGTTGAGGAAGGTGCCGCTGCGCTCCTCGATCAGCGAGACAGGGAAGACAACATCGGCCCGCGCGGTGACCTCGGAGATCCGGGACTCCAGGCTGATCACGAAATCGGCCTCCTCGAGGCCGCGGGTCACGGCATCGGGATGGCGGAAGTCGGCCGGCTCGACGCCAGCGACCACGAGAGCGCGCACACTGCCCTCCGCGGCGGCTGCGAAGATCGCATCCGCATCGAGACCGGTTTCGGCCGGCAGGCCCTCGACTCCCCAGGCAGCCTGGAGATCGACACGGGCCGTGGGCTCGGTCACCAGTCGGCCGCCCGGCAGGAGGTTGGGCAGGGTGCCCGCCTCGACCGCACCGCGCTCACCCGCACGCCGCGGCACCCAGGCCAGCTTGGCTCCGGTGGCGTGGACGAGGTCGAGCGCCGAGGTCAGCGTGCCGAGCGGAATGCCGGCGCGCTCCCCCACCAGGACGACGGAGCGCTCGGTGAGCGCGACATCGCCCGGCAGATTGGCCAGGACAGCGGCCTCCGTGCCCGGAACCGCCGGGACGAGGGTCGCCTTCAGCTTGGTGGAACCCGCGGAGAGCTGGGCTCCGACGGTGAAGACCTGCAGGCCCTTCTTGCGTACCGCCTTGCGAAGCCGGAGGAACACGATCGGCGACTCGTCCTCGGGCTCGAAGCCCACGAGCAGGACGCGATCGGCGTTCTCCAGGTCGCGATAGGTCACCCCCAGGCCGGTTCCGGCCACGGCATGGGCGAGGAAGCCCGCTTCCTCCAGCGTGTGGGGGCGCGAGCGGTGGTCGATGTTGTTGGTGCCCAGGACGGTGCGCGCGAACTTGGCGTACCCATAGGCCTCTTCCATCAGCAGCCGACCGCCGGGGAGCACACCATAGGGGCTGCCCTCGATGGGGTTGCCGTTCTCGTCGGTGCGTTCCTCCCCCGCTGCCCGAAGACCGCGGACCGCGGCATCGATTGCCTCGGGCCAGGACGCGGGGCGGAGTACGCCGTTCTCGCGGACCAGCGGACGGGTGATCCGATCGTCACCGCGAGACGAGACGAAGGCGAACCGGCCCTTGTCGCAGTTCCACTCCTCGTTGACCTCCGGATCGTCACCCGCGAGGCGACGCATGACCGCGCCGCGGCGGTGGTCGATGCGTAGCTCGCAGCCGGAGGCGCAGTGCTCACACGTCGACGGCGTCGAGACGAGGTCGAAGGGGCGGGCCCGGAAACGGTACGCCGCAGAGGTCAGGGCGCCCACCGGACAGATCTGGATGGTGTTGCCCGAGAAGTAGGACTCGAAGGGCTCCTTCTCATAGATGCCGACCTGCTGCAACGCGCCGCGTTCGGTGAGCGCGATGAACGGATCGCCGGCGATCTGCTCGGAGAATCGGGTGCACCGCGCACACAGGACGCACCGCTCCCGGTCGAGCAGGACCTGGGCCGAGATGTTGATCGGCTTCGGGAAGGTGCGCTTGACACCCTCATAGCGCGACTCCCCATAGCCGTGCGACAGCGACTGGTTCTGCAGCGGGCACTCGCCGCCCTTGTCACAGACCGGGCAGTCGAGCGGGTGGTTGATCAGGAGGAACTCGAGCATCCCCTCCTGGGCCTTCTTCGCCACGGGCGACGACAGCTGGGTCTGGACGACCATGCCGGGCATCGCCTCGAGCGTGCAGGAGGCCTGGGGCTTGGGCATGCCACGACCGTTGCCGGCATCCGGCACCTCGACCATGCACTGGCGGCACGCGCCGGCCGGGTCGAGCAGCGGGTGGTCACAGAACCGCGGGATGTCGATGCCGACCTGCTCCGCCGCGCGGATGACGAGGGTGCCCTTGGGGACCGAGACCTCGATGCCGTCGACGGTCAGGGTCACCAGGTCGGCCTTTGCGACCTCCGACTTGGCCGCCGGAGCTGCTGCATCGGGCAGACGGGTGGGGTCGGCCGGCTTGTTGGGGTCGGCCGGCTTCACGCTGGACTCTGACATCAGTGAGCTCCCACGTTCTCGGTGCTGGTGCGGCGCAAGGGGTCGGCTGCGAACTTGGCGCTCTTCTCATAGGGGAAGAGTTCCCAGGCCGGGGTGTGCATCGCAGCCTCGAACTCGTCGCGGAAGTGCTTGATCGCCGAGGTCACGGTTGCGACGGCGCCGTCGGCGAGCGCACAGAACGAGCGGCCGCCGATGTTGTCGCTCAGGTCGAGCAGTTTCTCGATGTCGCCGGGCTGGCCCTGGCCGGCCTCCATGCGCATCAGGATCTGGACGAGCCACCACGTGCCCTCACGGCACGGGGTGCACTTGCCACACGACTCGTGTTTGTAGAACTCGACCCAGCGCAGCGTCGTGCGCACCACCGAGGTGGTCTGGTCGAAGCACTGCAGGGCCTTGGTGCCGAGCATCGAGGCGTGCGCCCCCATGCCCTCATAGTCGAGCGGCGCATCGATGTGCTCATCCGCACCGGTCAGGATCGGCACCGAGGAGCCACCCGGAGTCCAGAACTTCAGCGTGCTGCCCTCGCGCATGCCACCGCCCAGCTCGATCAGCTGGCGCAGCGTGATGCCCATCGGGGCCTCGAACTGGCCGGGGGTCCTGACGTGCCCGGACAGGGAATAGAGCGTCATGCCCTTCGACTTCTCGGTGCCCATCGAGGCGAACCACTCGGGGCCGTTCGCCACGATCGACGGCACCGAGGCGATCGACTCGACGTTGTTGATCACGGTGGGACAGCCATAAACACCGGAAACGGCCGGGAACGGTGGCCGCAGTCGCGGCTGGCCGCGGCGCCCCTCGAGCGAGTCGAGCAGCGCGGTTTCTTCACCACAGATGTATGCCCCAGCGCCCGCGTGGACGACCAGATCGATATCGAAGCCGGAGTTGAGGACGTTCTGCCCCAGGAAGCCGGAGGCGTACGCCTCGCGAACGGCCTGCTGCAGGCGGCGCGTCACGTGGAGCACCTCGCCCCGGATATAGATGAACGCCTTGTGGGCCCCGATGGCATAGGACGAGATGATCACGCCCTCGATCAGGGTGTGGGGCGAAGCCATCATGAGCGGGATGTCCTTGCAGGTGCCCGGCTCGGACTCGTCGGCGTTGACCACGAGATATTTCGGCTTGGGGTTGTCCTTGGGAATGAACGACCACTTCATGCCGGTCGGGAAGCCTGCGCCGCCGCGGCCGCGGAGGCCGGAATCCTTGACGGTCTCGATGAGGTCACCGGGCTGCATGCCCAGCGCCTTGCGCAGCGCCCGATAGCCGCCGCGGCGCTCATAGTTGGCGATCCGCCAGGAGCCCTCGTCGGCCCAGTCGGCGCTGAGGACGGGTGTGAGCGTGTCGGTCACTTCGACTCCCCTGTCTTCTGTGCGGACGCCTTGGGCGCAGTCCAGTTGTTCTCCTGGGCGATCCGCAGGCCGACCAAGGATTCGGGCCCACCGGAGGGACCCTCGTCGGCGCGGCCATCGGGGAAGCCGGCGAGCACCCGTTCGGCCTCGCGCCACGAGGTGATCGTGGCACCGCGGTCGGCCACGACCTCGCGGTCGGCGACCAGGTCATCGACGATGGTGACGGCCCGCTCGGGCGTCATGTTGTCGAAGAATTCCCAGTTGACCATCATCACCGGCGCGTAGTCACACGCGGCGTTGCACTCAATGTGTTCCAGGGTGATCTGACCGTCGGCGGTCGTCTCGTCGTTGCCGACGCCGAGATGACCCTGGAGCCGCTCCAGGATGTGGTCGCCACCCATCACCGCACAGAGCGCGGTGGTGCAGACCCCGACGTGATGCTTGCCGACCGGCTTGCGCTTGTATTGCGTATAGAACGTCGCGACACCCGACACCTCGGCTGCGGTGATGCCCAGCACCTCGGCGCAGATCTCGATCCCGGCCGGGGACACGCGGCCGTCGACCGACTGGACGAGGTGGAGTGCGGGCAGCAGCGCCGAGCGCGGCTCGGGATAGCGAGCCGCGATCTCGCGGATCTCCGCGATGGTCTCCTCGGTGATGTTCGTGTCGGTGTTGCTGAAGTCGACACCACCCGAGTCCGGAAAATGACTCTTGAAACCGCTCATCGGTCCACGCCTCCCATCACCGGGTCGATCGAGGCCACGGCCACGACGACATCCGACATGAGTCCGCCCTCGCACAGGGCCGCAACTGCCTGCAGGTTGTTGAAGCTGGGGTCGCGGAAGTGGGCGCGCCACGGGCGCGTACCCCCGTCGGAAACCAGGTGGGCGCCGAGCTCGCCCTTGGGCGACTCGAACGGAACGTACGCCTGCCCCACCGGCACCTCGAAGCCCTCGGTCACCAGCTTGAAGTGGTGGATCAGGGCCTCCATCGACTCGCCCATGATGTGCTTGATGTGTTCATTGGAGTTGCCCATGCCGTCGGAACCGACCGCGAGCTGCGCAGGCAGCGCGATCTTCTGGTCGGCGATCATGACGGGGTCGTTCTCCATCTTTTCGAGCCGTTCGACGCACTGCTCGACGATCTTGAGGCTCTCCCACATCTCCTGCTGACGCAGGAGGAACTTGCCCATCGCGTCCCGCATGTCGTTGACCGGGACATCGAAGTCATAGGTCTCGTAGTCCCAGATCGGCATGGCCTTGCGCAGGTCATAGTCGATGCCGGTCGAGCGCAGCATCGGGCCCGTGATGCCCAGCGCCATGCACGCGGAGGCATCGAGATAGCCGACGCCTGTCATGCGGCCCAGGAAGATCGGGTTGGCGTTGCACAGATCCTTGTATTCGGGGAGGTGCTTGTGGAGCCAGCGCACCGTCTCCTTGACCTTCTCGATCTCCTTGTGGCCCACCTGGTTGGCGAGGCCGCCGGGGCGGAAGAAGGCGTGGTTCATGCGCAGGCCGGTGATCTCCTCGAAGACGTCGAGGATCATCTCGCGGTCACGGAAACCGATCGTCATGACCGTCAGCGCGCCGATCTCCATGCCGCCCGTGCCGATGCAGACGAGGTGGGAGGCGATGCGGTTGAGCTCGAGCAGCATGATCCGGATGACCTTGGTCTTCTCGGTCAGCTGGTCCTCGATGTCGAGCAGACGCTCGATCGACGCCACATAGGCCGCTTCCTGGAAGAAGGGCGTCAGATAGTCCATGCGGGTGCAGAACGTGGTGCCCTGGGTCCAGGTGCGATATTCCATGTTCTTTTCGATGCCCGTGTGGAGATAGCCGATGCCGGCGCGCGCGCTGCGAACCGTCTCACCCTCCATCTCCAGGATCAGGCGGAGCACGCCGTGGGTCGACGGGTGCTGGGGGCCCATATTGACCACAAGCAACTCGTCACCGCGCTCGGCCTGGGCCGACACGACCTGATCCCAGTCACCACCGGTGGCCGTATAGACGCGACCCTCGGTCTCCTCGCCGGGCTGGGCGTAATAGTCCCGCTCGGCGTCCACGTTGTGGCGAGGTGGCGTCGGTTCGTTGGTTCGGGTGCTCATCTCAGTAGCTCCTCCGCTGATCGGGCGGCGGGATGGTGGCGCCCTTGTATTCGACTCCGATGCCACCGAGGGGATAGTCCTTGCGCTGCGGATGGCCGGGCCAGTCGTCCGGCATCATGATGCGGGT
Source organism: uncultured Enemella sp. (assembly GCA_964515145.1). Taxonomy (GTDB): domain Bacteria; phylum Actinomycetota; class Actinomycetes; order Propionibacteriales; family Propionibacteriaceae; genus Enemella. The sequence goes on along the minus strand of CAZEVN010000012.1, from coordinate 12,763 downwards.
CAGCGCCGGGTGGCCGTCATAGATGATCCCGAAGAGGTCATAGGTCTCACGCTCGTGCCAGTCGGCGGCCGGATAGACGGGCACGACCGACGGCAGGTGGGGGTCGCCATCCGCGCAGGTGGCCTCGACCCGGAGCCGCCGGTTGTGGGTCATCGACGCCAGGTGATAGACGCTGTGGAGCTCGGCGCCCGCATCACCCGGATAGTGCACGCCCGACACCGACGCGCAGTGCTCGAAGCGCAGCTCCTGATCATCACGCAGGTGCTGGGCGAGCTCGAGCAGGCGCGTGCCGTCGACATAGAGCGTCAGTTCACCGCGGTGGACGACGACCCGCTCGATGACGCCGGGAAGGAGCTCCTCGACGCGGTCGACGACAGCGTCGAACCAGTCTCCATAAGGTCGGACCGAGGGCGCGGGCCGCCTGATCGTGCGGACGATCCCGCCGAAGCCGGACGTGTCGCCCGAGCCACCGCTGGTGCCCCACATGCCGCGTCGGGTCTCGACGACGTGGTCCGCGGCCGGACGATCGGCCGGGACGATCTGGCCGCCGGAATTCAGGTTGGTCATCGCAGCAGGCCCTTCATCTCGTGGGTCGCCGGCGCCTCGAGCGCCGCGCGCTCGAGTTCGTTGGTCTCGGCGATCGCGTGCGGGCCGATCTTGGTCTTGGCGACCTTCTGTTTCTTGAGCTTGAACATCGCATCGATGAGCATCTCGGGTCGCGGCGGGCAGCCGGGAACATAGATGTCGACCGGAACGATGTGGTCGACGCCCTGAACGACGGCGTAGTTGTTGAACATGCCACCGGAGGAGGCGCACACGCCCATCGCCAGCACCCACTTGGGGTTGGGCATCTGGTCATAGATCTCACGGACGATCGGGGCCATCTTCTGGCTCACGCGACCGGCCACGATCATCAGGTCGGCCTGTCGGGGCGAGGGCCGGAAGACCTCCTGGCCCCAGCGCGAAGCGTCATAGCGCGGTGCGCCATAGGTCATCATCTCGATCGCGCAGCACGCCAGGCCGAACGTCACCGGCCAGAACGACGCCTGACGCATCCAGCCGATCAGGCCCTCGACCGTGGTCAGCGCAATCCCGGCGGGGAGCTTGTCCTCCAGTCCACCAGCCATATCAGTTGCTCCTTGCGAAGTTGTTGCGAACGTCGGCGATCACGTCTGGTCCCACTCGAGACCGCCGCGGCGAATGACATACCAGAACGCCACCAGCACAGCGTCGATGAAGAGGATCATGATCACCAGTCCCCACCAGCCCATGCCGTCATAGGTCACGGCCCAGGGATAGAGGAACACGATCTCGATATCGAAGACGATGAAGAGCATCGCGGTGATGTAGTACTTCACCGGGAAGCGCCCGCCGCCGATCGGCTGGGGCGTGGGCTGGATGCCGCACTCATAGCTGTCGTATTTGGAGCGGTTGTAGCGGCGGGGCCCGATCTGCATCGTCACGAGCAGGCCACCGGCCACGAACAGTGCCGCCAGGATCAGCATGACCACCAGCGGCAGATAAATGTTGCTCACCGTTCGTCCTCTCTCCCGATCACGCCACGAGCGTGTTCGGTGACAGCGAGTTAATCAAGTCGCCGACGGGCTCCGGATCACGGGCGGAAAACATGAACTCTCCTGGGTCCGCGGGGCCGGTCGGCAGGGCGCGCGACAGGCTCGTGAAAATAATCACGAACGGGGTCAGTCTAGGGCAGTCAGCCCGTTGGGCGCACACGGCCCGAAATTCCCGCTGACGTCCAGAATGCCTAGTCAGAACGACATTGTCACGATCGAATAACACAAGGTTGACCTATCGCAATTGCTGCATGATCGCTCGAAAGGCGTCCGCAGTTTGGCGCTAGGGTCGGGGCCGTGACCCAAGCCCCGGCGAATCGCATGTGCGTCCGCACGGTCGCCATCGACGACCCCGGCGACCTGATCGGACTGCTTCCCGACGGAGGCGGACTGGCCTGGATCAGGCGTGGGGATGGGCTGGTGGCCGGCGGCCGCGTCGCTCGTCGCGAGTTCGACTGCATCACCGATGCAGACGAGTGGTGGCGGGCGTACGCCTCGGAGCTCGACTCGACCAATGAACTGGCCGACGTCCCCGGCACCGGGCCGCTCGCCTTCGGTTCGTTCGTGTTCGACCCCGCCAACACGGCGCATCGCTCGGTGCTCGTCGTGCCCGAGTGGATCGTCGGCCTTCGCGAGGGCCAGGCCTGGCTGACGCGCCTCGGCACGGACCTGCCCGACGAACTCCCGCTGCCCGCTCCCGGTTCCACCCTGCGCAGGCCGGGCCAGATCAGCTATGCCGACGGCTCGATGTCCGGCCCCGCCTGGGAGTCCGTGGTCGCGGAAGCCGTGGCCCGCATCAAGGCCGGAGAGCTCGAGAAAGTCGTCCTGGCCCGCGACCTGCTGGCCCGAGCACCCGAGGACATTGACGCCCGTTGGGTCGTGGCCCGCCTCGCTGAGGCGTACGACCGCTGCTGGACCTTCTCCGTCGAGGGGCTCGTCGGAGCCTCTCCCGAGATGCTTGTCCGGCGCGAGGCGGGGCTCGTGACCTCCCGCGTACTCGCCGGCACGATCCAGCGGACCGCCGACGAGGAGATGGACCGCGCCCTGGCTGCGCACCTGTCGCGGTCGAGCAAGGACCTGGGTGAGCATGAGTACGCCGTGAACTCGGTCGCCCATGCCCTCGCACCCTTCTGTTCGGGCATGAACGTGCCGGACGCGCCCTATGTCCTCGAGCTGCCCAATGTGTTCCACCTCGCCACTGACGTGACCGCGGTCGCCCGGGCCCAAGGCTCGTCACTGGCCCTGGCCATGGCCCTGCACCCGACTGCCGCCGTGTGCGGGACGCCCACCGACGTCGCCCGCGTGATGATCCGCGAACTCGAAGGGCTCGACCGCGAGCGCTATTCCGGACCCGTCGGCTGGGTCGACGCCGCTGGCGACGGGGAGTGGGCCATCGCCCTGCGCTGTGGGCGCATCGAGGGCAACACCGCGCACCTGTTCGCCGGGTGCGGCGTCGTGGCCGGGTCCGACCCCGAGGCCGAACTCGCCGAGTCCATGGCCAAGCTCGTCCCCATGCGCGACGCGCTCGAGGCCTGAGGGCTACCCGGGGCCGGAACCGCGAGACCCCCACTTCGCCCGCGAGACACCTTCAACTGTGGCGAGACGTCTGCTTGAGCAGGGGTCTCGAACCATTCCGAGGGGTCTCGCGCGGGCCGTCGGCATGCTCGGCGCGCCCGGTCTCGTCGTGCTGGTCAATCCGTTGCTGTCCTGGCTCGCGGTTCCGGCACTGCTCATCGCCGCCGTGGTTGCGGCCACCCTGCTGGCCCTCGGCCGCATCCCCACCATCACCGTTCTCGATCCCGGCTGAGGAGCCCGACATGACCATCCTGCGCACCCACGAACTCACCAAGGACTACCAGGCCCGCGTGTTGCACGGCATCAACCTCGCCATCGAGCCCGGTCAGTTCGTCACGATCATGGGCCCCTCGGGCTCGGGGAAGTCCACTCTGTTGCATTTGCTGAGCGGCATGGACACCCCGACGTCTGGGGAGGTCTTCCTGGGCGAGGATGAGCTGACCGCCCTGGGCGAGACGGCCCTGGCGGATCTGCGGCTGCGGCAGCTGGGGTTTGTGTTCCAGGAACCGCACCTGCTGCGTACGCTCACTCTCCGCGACAACATCGTCCTGCCCGGATTCCTGGCCGACGACGAACCCCGCGAGACCGTGGTCGCCAGGGCCGATGCGTTGCTGGAGCGACTGGGCATCGCCGAGCTCGCCGACCGGGACGTCACCCAGGCCTCGGGCGGCCAGCTGCAGCGCATCGGGATTTGTCGCGCGCTGATCAACAGCCCTCAGGTGATCTTCGGCGACGACCCGACCGGCGCCCTCAACTCGTCGACCGCCGCGCAGATCCTCGACATCTTCGGCGAGGTGAATCAGGACGGTACGACAATCGTGCTCGTGACCCATGACCCCCAGGTGGCCGTGCGCGGAGATCGGGTGGTCATGCTGGTCGACGGGCATATCTCCGATGACGTGACTCTCGGGCGGTACGCCCCCGGGGATCAGGTCGAGCGACTCCGGCAGGTCTCCGCCCTCATGGCCACCCGGGGCATCTGAGCGCTCTCGCCGCCGCGAGACACGGCGCAGATCACGCCCAACCCGTCGAGACACCACTTGTTGCGCCGAGACACCAGTTTGAGCAGGCGTCTCGATCCACTCCAAGGGGTCTCGCGCCAGAAGAGGCGCGGGGCGCAATCGGCGTGACCGGACCGAGCACCGAGAAAGTGGAAGTTTCCCGCCCCAAACCTGTGGATAACTTCGCGGAGGGGTGCTCCGGGCGTGGTGGGCTTGCTGGCATGGTCGCGCGCATTGTTTCCACCGCTCAACTCCTCACCGAGGGTCTCACCCCTGCCCTGATCCGGGCGATGGTGTCCGCCGGACACCTACGCCGGGTTCGTCGGGGTTTCTATGAACGCGGCGAATCCGTCGCATTGAGTCCCGAGGTCCGCCACCGCGTACTCATGGACGCAGTCCTGACCCGGCACCCCGGGTGCGTCTTCAGTCACGTCTCGGCAGCGGTGGCCCATGGCCTGCCGGTCCCGGAGAAGGTGCTGGGCAGGGTCCATGTGGTCAGAGCCGCCGAGAACTCGGGCAGCAAATGCCTGCCAGACCTCTATCTCCACCGGAGCACGTTCCCGATTCGCACGACGACGATGGACGGGCTCAGTGTTACGCCACTCGAGCGAACCGTTCTCGATCTCATCAGGGTCCTCCATGGAGCGGATGCGCTCGCGGTTGCCGATCGAGCGCTGGCGCTGGGCCTCGACAGGGGCGAGGTCCTCGCCCTGCTCGAGGCCGATGGGAGCCGCCGGGGCAATGTCCAGGCCCGTCGCGTACTCCTCCTTGCCGATCCCCGGGCCGAGAGTCCGGGGGAGAGCTGGACGAGGTGGTCGATGGCGGAGGCGGGTACGCCCATGCCGGATCTGCAGGCCGAGTTCCACGATCCCCGCACCGGGGAGTTGCTCGCCCGCACCGACTTCTATTGGCGCGAACACAATCTGGTCGGCGAGTTCGATGGCAAGGTCAAGTATGGTCGCTTGCTGAAGCCGGGTCAGGACGTCGCGGAGGTCGTGCTGGCGGAGAAACAACGGGAGGAGCGACTGCGGCGCATCGGGCTCTGGATGGTCCGGTTCGATGCAGGCGAGGCGAACAGACCGCGGACTGTCGATCGGATTGTCCGAGACGGGATCGCCCTTGCCCGCGCCCGCGCGGCCTGAGCCAAGTCGCGCGAAGTGGCGAGACCCCCTGGAGTGGATCGAGACCCCTGCTCGAACTGGTGTCTCGGCGCAGCAACTGGTGTCTCGAGGAGATGGTGGGTGTCTCGGCGGAGTAGCTGGTGTCTCGGCGGACTGGGTGGGTGTCTCGCGGTGAGACTCAGTCCTCGACGTGGATGCGGGACTGCTGAGAGGCGGGAGATTTCTCGACGAGTTGTTTGGCGGCGGTCCGGAGGGCGCTGTGCAGGGCTACGATCTCGGGTTTCTCGGCTTCGTTCTCGGGGACGAGAACAGACACGCGGCGGCGTACGCCATGGGCGATGCCCAACGGGACCAGGCCCGGATGCTCCTGACCGACGATCGACAGCACGGGCCGCATCGCGACACCGATGCCCTTCGTGACCATGATCCTGGTCATCGTCGGATCATCGGTCGAGCAGAGGATCTCGGGCACGAACCCCCGCTCGCGACAGACCGTGATGAGCTCCTGGCGACACTTGGGACAGCCACCGACCCAGTTGGAATCAGCGGCGTCCTCGAGATCGACCACGCCCGCCCCCGCCAACGGGTGGTCCTCCGACACCATCAGCACGAACTCCTCGTCGAGGATCGGCAACTCGACCTGGCCTCGGCCGGGTTCGTCCTCGGGATAGGAGAAGTTCATGATCGCGTTGACCTGGCCACCGCGCAGGAGGTCATAGCTCGCGGGCGGTTCGGCATCAAGGACCTTCACCCGCAGACGGTCATCGGCCGCCAACAGCGCGGCGATGGCCTCCGGAACCAGGGCTGCGGACGCGCTCGGGAACGAGGCGAGGGACAATTCGATCAGGTCATCGCGGCCGGCGGCCTCACGGACCTGCTCACAGACAAAACGCCAGGAGGACAGGGTCGTCTCGGCGTACCCCTGCAGCGCTCGGCCCGCCGCCGTCAACTCGATCCGCCCACCCTCGCGGGTGAAGAGCTGGACATCCATGATGCGCTCAAGCGCCTTCATCTGCTGGCTGACAGTGGGCTGGCTGAAGTTCAGCCGACGCGCTGCGGCGGAGATGCTCCCCGTGTGCACGACGGCGAGGAAGACTTCGAGCAGCTTGGTGTCCATGCCGGGATTCTTCCATGCCCGGCCAACCCGGGTCAGCGCCGCTGGGCAGCGCGCTCGGCCTTGGCCTGCGCCAGTTCCTTCTTCTGGGCCTCCTGCTGCTCGCGCAGCGAGTCCATGTCGATGGGGTTGGTGACCACCCAATAACAGATCGCGGCCAAAATCGCCGAGACGATCCAGTGCAAACCGAAGACCAGGGGCGCCGTAATGATGATCGCCACCTCGAAGCCCTTGACAGCGTTGGAGAACATGCCGGTCGGCATCGCCCCGGCCTGGGTCGCGAGCATCGGCGCACCGAAGTCGATCGGCTTGGCCGTGATCCAGCGGCAGGCTCCCAGGAACCCGGCAGCGGCCGTGACCACCGCCAGCGGAATCGCATCGACCGGCGATCCGCCGAGGCCCGTCATCGCGGGGATGACCAACATGCCCCACACGACCGCGACGCCCAGCGACACCATCATCGACGCCTTGCGCAGCTCGGGCCCGGTGAACGGGAAGCAGCGGGCCAGGCCCTGCGTACGCGTCAGCACCCGCAGCATTCCCAGCAGCGGGATCATCGCGCCGAACAGCACCAACCCGGACACCAGCGGGGTCAGCCGGCCGATCCCGAGGGCCACCAGGGCATAGGGCACCACCACGGACACGAGCACCGGCAGGAACACCGTCGGCGTGCGCAGCACCCGTGCAAGGTCGCGTCGGATGATCGCGTCGACGCCCTTGCCGCGACCGCGTTTCGGGGTGACCTGGCCGCGCTCGACCGCGTTGCGCTCCACGACGATGTCGCGGACGAGGCCGAGGTCCAAGGCATACATCGCACCGGCCATGCCGGCGGCGAGCGAGCCACCGGACGTCAGTCGCGCGCGCCGGATGCGGTTGAGTCGGAGGAACGCGAGGATGCCGGCAAGCACCAGCACCACCGCCCCCGTGGCTCCGATGACGATAGTGATCGTGGCTTCGCGCGCGGGACCGAGATCGAACCCGAACCAACCCGCGGCGATGCCGACGACAAGCACGAGGCACGCGACGGAGACCGCGCCGAAAAGATAGACCGCGACCTTGGTGAACAGCGTGCGGTCGGCGCCCTGCTCGGCGGCCGCGAAGGCCACCATTCCGGCTGCGGCAAGCCCTGTTGCCACGGCCCACATGACGATGAGCTGCACCGACGAGCCGGTCAGGGCTGCGACGAGCGCACCGGCACCGGCACCGACGAGCGAGGACAAAATGATCGCCGACACCAGCCGGGTGCGCAGCAACGAGGCCCGGTCGATCGGCGCATCGAGCATCCAGAAGCCCTCGGCGGCAGAGGCGAGCACCGGCCCGAAGAGGCGCGCGGCGGCGACGGCCAGCGCCACGATGCCGCCCAGCACCGCAAACGGCAGCAGCGTGCGCGCCGACTGGCAGCCCGCGGTCACGCAGCCGGCGGCGGAACTCTGGGCGTTCATGACGATCTGGACGACCATCGCGCCGATGACGGCAACGGCGAGGACCACGACATAGGCGTCCTGGATCGCCTCCCACAGCGTCTTCGTCGCGCGACCGGTGCGCCAGTCCTTGACGAGGAGTTTCAGTTGGCGCTCGTCGGCCTGGTGATCGGCCAGGGGCCCGCTCATCGGCGCTTCTTTCCGTGGGACGGACGGGGCTTCTGCTTGGGCTTGCTGGCCGGAGGCGGGGACTCCGTGGTCGCCTGGGTGGACAGCTGCACCTTGTCGGCGAGCGATTCGCTCTCCTCCCCCTCTTCACGATCGGGCCCGATGCGCACGACGCGCGTCGCGACCTGCTCGACCAGATAGGGCTCGTGGGAGGCGAAGACGAGGGCAAGCCCGTCATTCAGCTCGGAGTTGAGACGCTCGGCGAGCCAGCGGACGCCCTCGGTGTCGAGCCGCTGCTCGGGCTCGTCGAGGACGAGGAGCTTGCGGGGGCGCACGAACGCGGTGGCGAGCGCGAGGCGGCGCCGCTGGCCGGACGACAGGGTTCCGGGCAGCTGGCCGGACTGCGGCACGAGCTGCACCTCGTGGAGCACGTCATCGACCACCTGGTCGGGCTCGGCGAGACCGTGGGCGCGGGCCAGCAGGTCGAGGTGTTCCACGACGCTGAGGTCGGGGAAGAAGTCGAGGTCGTCGATAACCGTCGCGAGGTTCTTGCGGATCGTGCGCGAGGTCTCGCTGAGCTTCTCGCCACAGATCGTGATCTCGCCCTCGGTGGGCCGGTCGGCACCCACGAGGCAGCGCAGCAGGGTCGACTTGCCGGCACCGTTGCGACCGGTCAGCGCGATGGCCTCGCCCGAGCGAACCTCCAGGTTGAAGTTGTCGATGATCGCGGTCTGACCATATTTCCTGGTCAGCCCGGACACCTTGAGGATCGACTCTCTCGCCATGGGCCCAATCTTCTCCCGGGACCCAAACCCGGACCAAACCGTCTCGCCGGGTCGGCAGAGAGGTCCGCCAGTGAGCTTGTGTTTCTCTCTTCAGCTCCCGCTCAGAGAGAAACGGAAGCTGAACGGACTGCAGCGAGGACCATCGGCGACGATCGCCCCATGTTCTAGTCGGTGTCCGCCGCCAACCGACGCCCGGCCACATGCTCGGCAACCAGACGAGAGCGTCGCTGCCCGCTGATGGCGGCCAGGAAGTCGGCGCGCTCGATATACTCCACCGCCACCGCAGTCAACGCCGTGATCGTCGCCGTCCGCGGGACATCGCAGAGCAGACCGATCTCGCCGAAGTATTCACCCGGCCCCCAGCTCCCGCAGCACGCGTTCGGCCTGGGTGGCTTGGCGGTTGGTCACAGCAGCCCTCTCCCGTTGGACCACCGCACCGTAGCAGACGAACTTATATGTCCAGAAGCCGCCGTGGGTCGTCCATCGCTCGCGATCGGAGGAACTGTCAGAGCCACCCGTTAAGCTCGCATGCGTGCCTCGATCCGATTACCGCGCCACGCTGGCGAAGCGCCGTGCCGACATTGCCGAGATGTTCGACGGTGTCGCCGAGCGCTATGACCTGATGAACGATGTGATGACCGCCGGCCAGATGCGACGGTGGCGACGGGCGGTGTTCGAGGCGGTCGATCCGCAGCCCGGCCAGCGGATCCTCGACCTCGCGGCCGGGACGGGCACGTCGAGCCGACCCTTCGCCGATGCCGGCGCCCTGGTCATCCCGTGCGATCTCTCCCTCGGCATGCTCAGGGTCGGCAAGCAGCGTCAGCCCGACCTGCCGTTCGTTGCCGGAGACGCCCTCGCGCTCCCGTTTGCCGACGGCGCGTTCGACGCAGTGACGATTTCCTATGGCCTGCGCAACGTGGAGCGCACCGGTGATGCGCTCGCCGAGATGCGCCGGGTGACCCGGCCGGGCGGTCGCGTCGTCATCTGCGAGGTCTCCACCCCGACCAACTCCCTCTTCTCCCGGGTCTACAAGGATCACCTGCTCGGTGTCCTGCCCATGCTCGGCAAGGTCGCCTCGTCCAACCCGTCGGCGTACGCCTATCTCGCCGAGTCCATGGCCACCTGGCCCGATCAGCAGACCCTGGCCGATCTCATGGCCGCCGCAGGCTGGCGTGATGTGGCGTGGAAAAACCTCTTCGGAGGGATGGTCGCGATCCATCGCGGAATCGCCTGACATGGCGATCGTTCTCGACGCCTATGCCGCGCGGACTTGCGCGGTGAAGACCTGGAACCGTTTCGCTCCGGGCGTGGAGCGCCCCGTGGCCGACGAGTCACTGCGCGAGAGCTTCGCCGGCGGCATCGGCTTCACCGACCAGGTCCTGGATGCGCTCCTGATGGCGTACGCCGGCGAGGTCGCCGACCTGCGTGGCCTGCGGGACCAGTCGGCCATCTCGCAGGAACGTGCCTGCCTCGCGGCGTTGCAGGCGGGCGTCCCCGTGGTGATCGCCGGTCTGCTCCCGCTCGATTTCGGCGGGCATCGGTCGGGGCGCGCCGACCTGTGGGTCCGCGGTGCCGACCTGGCCGACGGGACGCCCGGTTATCACCCCGTCGTGATCGCCCGGCGGCTCGTCACCGAGAAGCGCCAGCCGGGTCGCAATCAGTGGTCGGTGCCGGCGAGCCGGCTGGCCACCCCGACGCTCGCGGATGCCGATGCCATCGACAATCGCGCAATCCGGACCCAGCGCGACGGCCCCCTCCTCCAGATAGCCCACTATTGGCGCCTGCTCGAGGCTGCGGGCCACGCCGCATCGGGTGTGCCGGTGGCCGGCATCGTCGGCACCGACGACCACCACGGGGAAGGCCAGCCGTCGATCACCTGGATCGACCTGACCGAGCCGGTCATCCGCACGTTCTCGCGCTCGTCCGAGACCGGCTGGGCCCTGCGCAGCGTGCTCGAGCGCTATGACCACGAACACGATTTCCGGGTCAAGGTGGCCGAGAACGCCCTGGCCGATCAGATCCCGATCGTCACGCCCATCCGCAACCGGGAGTGCGATTCGTGCGACTGGTGGGAGGTGTGCAAGCCACAGCTCGGCGACGACGACCTCTCGGTGCGCATCGACAAGGCTCCGCTCGACATCCGCGAGATCAGCGCCCTGCGCGCGCTCGGCATCCGCACCATCACCGACCTCGCCGGGGTCGACCTGGCCGCGCTGAAGCTGCGCTACCTCCCGGAGGTACGCCACCGCCAGGCCGCCGAACAGCGTCTCGAGGTCGCCACCCACAGGGCCCGCCTGATGGTCGACTCGGTCGATCTCGAGCGCCTCACGACCGGCCCGATCAAAGTGCCCCGCGCCGATATCGAGATCGATTTCGACATCGAAACCGCCGCGGACGAGCGCGTCTATCTGTGGGGATTCCTCGTCAACGACACCCGCACGGCAGATCCGCCCGAGTTCGTGCAGTTCAGTGCCTGGACCGATCTGGATCGTGCGGCCGAGGCCGACCTCGCCCGCACGGCGATCGGCTGGCTGAAGTCGCTCGTCGAGGGTCCCGCGAGCGTGCGCGTCTATCACTATTCAGCCTATGAGGTCGTGCGCATGCACCAGCTCGCCCAGGTGTCGGGAGACCCCCTCCTGGCCTGGGGCGCGGACTATGCCGCGGCCGAGTTCTGCGACCTGTTCCGCACGATGAAGGACCACTGGTTCGGCGCGCGCGGGCTGGGGCTCAAAGTCGTCGCGAGCGTCGGCGCCGGATTCAACTGGCGCGACACCGAGGCAGGTGGGCTGAACTCCCAGGCGTGGTTCGACGATGCCTGCCACGGGCCGACCCCGGAGATCCGCGCGGCCGCCCGACAACGCGTCCTCGACTACAACGAGGACGATGTCCGTGCGACCTGGCAGTTGCGCGAGTGGCTGCGCGACCAGTGATCGACTGATCAGCAAAGGCCGATCCGCGAGGAGTTGGCCCGAAAGCTGACAGGATCCCCGGAGAAGAATGGAACCTCACGCGCCCATCGGGACTCTTCCGGGTGTGGCAGGCATGCGCGACGGCGGTCGCTCTGGGGTCCGCGAGAAGGGACTGAGGTGCGACGCGACGCGGAAACCGATGGCGTGCCGACGCTGGAGGTCAGTGATGAGGTGTTGTGGAACGGTGTGCGGGACGGGATCGAGTCGGACTTTTCGGCCCTCTTCAAGCGGCACAACAAGGTCGTCTATAATTTCGCGTTCCGCTCGACCGCTTCCTGGAGCATGGCCGAGGACATCACCCAGGCGACGTTCACCGGGCTCTGGCGACGAGCCCGGGCCCACACGATCGATCCACTCCGCCACGAATCCGCCGTGCCCATCCTCATCTCGATGGCCCGCAATGAGGTGCTCAACGCCACCCGTGGCGACCAGCGTCGCCTGCGGCTCGTCCACAGGATCGAGGAGCAACCCCGCGGGGACAGCAACAACGTCTCCCACTGGCTGGATCAGGAGGCTGGCATGGCCCGGGTCCGCGAGGTGCTGAACACGCTGCCCGAGAACCAGCGGGCAGTGATCGAGCTCGTCGCCTGGAGCGGGCTCGAGATGGAGGAGTGCGCCTCCGTCCTGAAGATTCCCGTCGGGACCGTGAAGTCCCGGCTCAGCCGGGCCCGCAAGAAGCTGGCGACAACCGAGGTATCGCACCTGTTGGGAGGTGACGGACGATGACCGACTGGGACAACACTCCGTTGCGCGAGCGCGACCTCCCCAACGCCGAGCTCATGCTCGCCCGCATCCTGCGCGATGCCCAGCACGATCACGTCGTGGTGGAGGAACTCGACAGCCTCGATGCCGCCCCGCCCCCGCGCCGGTGGCTCTATGCCGTGGCCGCCGCTGTCCTGGCGGTGGCGATCGGTTCCATCGGCTGGATCGCCACGCGCCCAGACAGCCGTTCGTCCGAGCCGGCCGGCCGACCCACGGTTCCGCCCGCGACGACTACGCCGAGCCCGACTCCGACGCCCGAGCCCACCGTGGAGG